>DAOVYB010000046.1 GCA_030635835.1 Gammaproteobacteria bacterium | reverse complement strand
TTCTCATTTTTAAGCTTATTTCTCTTACTTTTACCTGCAACCCAGCTTGTTGCAAAAACAGCGGTTATTCCGCTGGATAAAATAATTGCGATTGTTGATGACAGTATCATCACCCAAATTGAGCTGGATGACCGTGTCAAACTCATTACCCAGCAGCTAAAACAGCGCGGTAGCCGCCTTCCTTCGCCTGACACTTTACGTAAACAAATACTGGAACGTTTAATACTTGAAAAACTCCAGCTCGAAATGGCGAAAAAAACCGGTATTCATATTAATGATGAAATGGTTAATCGTGTTATCGCCAATATTGCCCGTGAAAACCGTCTATCAATGGATAAATTCCGCAAAGTTCTGGCAAAAGACGGCTACAAATTCTCTGAATTCCGTGAAAATATCCGTCGCGAAGTCACCATATCCCGATTGCGCAAAATACGGGTTGAAAACAAAATTAATATTTCAGAACAGGAAATTGATAATTTTTTGAATCAATCTGGTAATGGCAAATCAAGTGCTAAAGAATATCGCATGAGTCATATTTTAATAGCAACACCAGACGCAGCGACACCTGAACAAATTACAGCCGCAGAAAAAAAAGTAAAAAAAGTGTTGGCCGATCTGCAAAAAGGCGCTGATTTTAGTCAAAAGGCTATCGCCGTATCAAATGATGAACTGGCATTAAAAGGTGGCGACTTAGGCTGGCGTAAAACCGCACAACTGCCAACATTTTTAACATCTGTTGTCAGTAAAATGCGTAAAAATGAAATTAAGGGACCACTACGCAGTGCCAGTGGATTCCATATCATTAAATTGCAGGACACGCGTGGCAATAATAAAAAGCATATGGTTAAGCAAACCATGGCTCGTCATATACTGATTCGTCCCACTCAGGTTCTGACACGTGAAGAAGCCCGTTTACGCTTAAGTGGAATTTTACAACGCATTAAAAATGGTGAAGATTTTGCTAGTCTTGCACGCGCAACTTCAGACGACAAAGCCGCGGCAGCTGAAGGTGGTAGCTTAGGTTGGGTTAGCCCGGGATCCATGGTGCCGGCCTTTGAAGAAGAAATGAATAAACTTAAACCCGGTGAAATCAGTAAACCGTTTATGACACAATTTGGCTGGCATATTGTGCAGGTTATGTCGCGCCGTAGTCATGACAACACGCAGCAATTCCAACGTAGTCAGGCGATCAAACTCATTCGCAAACGTAAAACTGAAGAAGCTATTCAGGACTGGTTACGTCGTTTACGTGCGGAAGCTTATGTCGACTACCGCACAAATAAATAAAGACCTTTGCTCGAATGCTACGAAATCAGATAATTGCGTTTACCCTCCAAAATATTTTTATGTGGGGCACGACGAAAACTTCTTCAAAATGCTCATGTACTACTTGTACATTGCGCTTTTTCATCAGTTTTACCTGCATGGACGCAGGTAAGGGGCGTGAGCAGGAGCGGAAGCTTTGCCTTATTCTCTGCCTTCTCGCTATCCGAGCAATGGTCTTAAGTAATAATATAAAATGCGTTTAGTCATCACACCCGGTGAACCCGCTGGCATTGGACCGGATCTCATTATCCAGTATGTGCAAAAAGCACACTCGCATGAGTTAGTCTGTATTGCAGATTCGGTAATGTTACAGCAACGTGCAGAAAAACTTGGCTTACCACTGACCATCAATTCCTATAATGCCAACAAGACTCAACCACAAACAGCAGGTTGTTTAACGGTTTTAGAAGAAACATTAAACGAACCCGACGTCTGTGGCACAGCAGATAAAAGCAATGCACAAAGCCAGCTCAATGCATTAAAACGTGCCGCAGAAGGCTGCCTGAATAATGAATTTGCCGCACTCATCACCGGCCCCATGCATAAAAGTATTATTAATGAAGCAGGTATTGCTTTCACTGGTCATACTGAATACCTTGCAGAGCTCACCAAAACAAAAAAAGTGGTCATGATGCTGGCTGCGCCTGAATCAAAATACCAACTACGTGTTGCACTGGCGACAACGCATTTACCTTTAGCTAAAGTCAGTGAAGCTATCACTAAAGAAAGTCTTCACGAAGTGATTACTATTCTTAATCATGATATGAAAAAACACTTTGGCATTGAACAACCCCGCATTCTTATTTGTGGTCTTAACCCACATGCCGGTGAAGATGGTCACCTTGGCAGTGAAGAAATCGAAACCATTACACCAGTCATAAATGAATTAAAAAATAAAGGTCTCAACTTAAACGGGCCATTACCGGCAGATACTGTCTTTACGCAACCTTATCTTGAACATGCAGATGCTGTACTTGCTATGTATCATGATCAGGGGCTGCCAGTATTAAAACATGTTGGCTTTGGTCAGGCTGTCAATGTTACTTTAGGTTTACCGATTATTCGCACCTCGGTTGATCATGGGACTGCCTTTGATCTTGCAGGCAGTGGTAAAGCCAATACCGGCAGTTTAAAAGCCGCAATCAATATGGCTGTTCAAATGGCTGAAAAAAAGACAGTAAATAATTTGTCGCGGGAAAATTAATATGTCACATAAACCACGTAAACGTTTTGGACAAAATTTTCTGCATGACAAAATGATTATTCAACGCATCGTTAATAATATTAACCCACGTCAGGGGGATCATATTATTGAGATTGGACCCGGTGAAGGTGCATTAACAGAACTGGTGCTCGATAAAATTGGCACCATGGATGTTGTTGAACTGGATCGTGATTTAATCCCGTTATTAAAAATTCGTTTTGTTACCCAGGACGGGTTAAAGATTCATCAGGCCGATGCTTTAAAGTTTGATTTTTCATCGTTACAACAAGATAAAGAAAAGTTACGGATAATCGGTAACCTACCCTATAACATTTCTACGCCGTTATTATTTCACTTGTTTGAATACAGTCATTGCATTCAGGACATGCACTTCATGTTACAAAAAGAAGTCGTCGATCGTATCGTCGCCAAACCCGGCGATTCCGCTTATGGTCGTCTTAGTGTAATGTTGCACTACTATTGCTACGCTGAATATGTATTCACGGTTAAGCCCGGCGCATTTCGACCTGCACCGAAAGTCGACTCCGCCATCGTGCGTTTAGTTCCACACGACAAACCACCCGTTGATATTAATAACTTTGATGAGTTTTCAAAACTCGTTAACTTTAGTTTTACCCAACGCCGTAAAACCTTACGCAATATTTTAAAAGGCAAACTCGATGTAGAACAAATTGAAGCGCTTGGTATTGAACCCACAATACGTCCTGAACGCTTATCACTAGAAGATTTTACAAATATTTCTAATGCGATTAATTCTTAAGTTTCCAGAATAAAAACATACCCATCAATAATAGCGATTAAATATCATCTGGGAAGTGGATATATTTTATTTCCTGAATTTCACTTTGCTGCATCCAGACTACAATTAAGGTTAAGCTATATTTTCCAGAACTCAACCATCCTTTAAAAATAATCGCTATTATGGCACATCAATTTCATGCTTTTTATTCTGTGATATTAGCCACAGTCAAAACATTATAGCCTTCAAAATATCCTCAATTGGCCGCTATTAACTCTACAATGTGTTTTTATGCCCTGATTGACAATGAATCTTGATAACAAGCAACAGTCACTGCTTACCTTCCGGGTAGGGCCAGTGCTTTGTTGTGCCCCCAGTTTACCGGTAAAAAGTATTATTACCCCGCCAAAATTAACCCAGATAGCTGGCTGTGATCCGTCAACACCGGGGATTTTTAAACATGGTTCAGATATTGTAAAGGCTCTCGACTTACGGCAGAAATTTGGCGTTGAAGAATCCCAGCAAACCCAACCCGGCAATATGGTTGTGACTAATTGCGAAAAAGAAAATTATGCTTTTTGGGTGGATCAAATTCTTGATGTCTTTGATTTTCCATCTGAAGGCTGGAGTAATCTGCCGGCGGCTATTCCCCGAGGTGTTTTTACCCGCACATTATTATTAAATAATAAAATTCATCTTTATTCTGAATTTGAAAAACTCGCAACCATTAATAACCTGGGCTACCTGAAACAATATATTTTACAGCTAACGACTGAGGAGAAAAAACCAACTTCATCTGAAACAGCTGAAGTAACTAAATCACCTGACTCAACTAAAACAAAAGAAAGTAAAGCAGAGATAAAACCACATATAAAAACACATATAGATGAATTAAAAAGTATTTCAGCTGTAACTGATACGAGTTTTCAGACAACAAATAAAACACAAGAACCAATAAGTACACCAGCATTGTCGCAAAGTACTCTCGTACAAAAACCAGCTATAACTTCTTCTGTTAAGGCACAAAATAAAACCACTGCAAAAAAAGAAATAAAAAAAGTTTCAACACCAAGAGAATCCAACAAACCTGTACAAGCAGTGACAAAAACGGGGTTGCAACAACAAACTTTATCTAAAACAAAGTCGCATCTTCCTCCTAAAGAAGAAAACACTTTTTCATTAAAAACCCAGGCAGCGATCAAACACTATGATGATGTTGATGATGAAATTTCATATTTTGCTATTTTCTTATTCTTTATAGTTATACTCGGTGTTTTGGCAACAGGTTTGTATTATCTGCTTAATGATGATTTTTCAAATGAATCCAAAGTTAAAAAAGAAATAAAAATTAATAACACTGAATTAAACTATTATTCGCCTAAAACTAAAACGGTGTCAAAAGACTCCGAACCAGAACCAGAACCAGAACCAGAACCAGAACCAGAACCAGAACCAGAACCAGAATTATTACTCATTCCAGAAGAGAGTACGGTTTCATCTCAAGTTAAAATAATAAATGAGGCTGAAATAAATATTCCTGAAATAACTAATAATCCTGTTGAACCAAAAGAATATCGGGCTGAAATCACAAAAGATGATAATGAAATTACAATCACTATTCATCAACCCGTTACTGAAGAAGTAATAGTGCAACCCGTTGAGGTGATAAAAGCACAGGAAATTGAAGATGAAGTAAAAAATGAAAAGATAGTTGAAACACCAGCGGTTAAAACACTACAAGAGAATGAATTAAATAAACCTGTTGCAACTAAAAAAATTATTCACGAAGTGATGCATACCGTCGTCAAAGGAGATACCTTGTGGGCGATTGCAAAAAAATATGTCAATGATCCTTTCCTCTATCCAGAACTTGCACGATTGAGTAATATTAAAAATCCACATCGCATTTATCCGGGCAACCGTGTACGAATACGTTTTATTAAGAATTGATTTTTTATACTCAAACACTAGCAGAGGAAAATCCATGTTAACTGTGGCTGATTTACCCGAGCAGGCGCTGCAAACTTTACTCCATGTTTACGATATGGAGGTCAAAACTGTCCCAACTTCTGAGGCTATTCCCGGTAGTTTCTGGGGTGATTCCGAGGCTGGATTAATCGCTAACGTGCTTTATGTCTGGCCAGAAACACCAGTACATTCAGCTTTACACGAGGCCTGTCACTATATTTGTCTGGACTCTGCCCGCCGTACAGCGCTGAATACGGATGCCGGGGGAGATTATGACGAGGAAAATGCGGTTTGTTACCTGCAAATTCTGCTGGCCGCTAAACTTCCTGGCTGCTCAGCCGATACATTAATGAAGAATATGGATAGCTGGGGATACACCTTTCGATTAGGTTCGGCCTTTGCCTGGTTTCGCGAAGATGCAGAAGATGCTCAGCAGTGGTTACTAAGAGAACAACTTATCGATCAGAATGATGTACCGACTGGACAATTACGTATGTAAAGGTATGGAAAATGGCTTTTGACAATATTAATAACTACTTTGAAAAACTTGTTTTTGATGATATTCAGGAGCATTTAAACAAGACGGATCTGGAACATGATGAAGGTTTTCTGGCTGATATTGCCTGTGTTGCTCTAAATCAACTCCCTGCACGTTATGTACGGCACAATGTTGATATGATTTTTTATATGACTGCTGAAGAAAAACTACAGAATGCTCTTCTGGTTGAAGATGCCGTAATCATGGCCATTGATTATGTGAAAAAACATCGTCATGAAAACAGACCTGATACTATTAATCAATAAAGCCTGAAGAGAATTTATGTCTGAAAAAAATCCAGTTTATGATACTCGTGTAGAGGTGCAAACGAGTTACATTTTAGATCAATCAGAACCTTCTGATCATCGTTATGTTTTCTCATACACCATCACGATTGAAAATCATGGTGATATTCCGGCAAAGTTATTAAGTCGCCACTGGTACATCACCGATGCTGATGGTAATGTTCAGGAAGTTGAAGGCGATGGTGTTGTTGGCGAACAGCCTCATTTAAAGCCGGGCGATGGTTTTCGTTATACCAGTGGAACTATTTTAAAAACACCGGTTGGCAGTATGCATGGTTTTTATCACATGCTTGCTGATGATGGTACTGAATTTGAAACCCCCATTGCTCCTTTCACACTCTCAGTTCCAAATACCTTACATTAAAAACTTGCCTGCAAAGAATATTTGCTAGACACTTAGTCTATGGCAACTTATGCAATTGGTGATCTACAGGGCTGCTATGACTCCCTGTTAGTCTTACTCGACAAACTTAACTTTGATAACACTAAAGATAAACTTTGGTTTGCTGGCGATCTCGTTAATCGAGGCCCGGATTCTTTATCCAGTTTACGTTTTGTTAAATCTTTAGGGAATAATGCTGTCACTGTGCTCGGCAATCATGATTTGCACCTGCTTGCCATTGCCGCGAAACATAAAAAAACCAATGACCTTAGTCTGCAGGAATTGCTCAATGCAGATGATGCAGAAGAGCTATTAAACTGGTTACGGCAACAACCGTTATTGCATCACGATGCTCAACTTAATTTCACCATGGTTCATGCTGGTATTTATCCTGAATGGAATCTGGAAAGTGCACAGCGATATGCCAATGAATTAGAAACTGTATTACACAGTGAAAACTATCTTGATTTTATTTTTAACATGTATGGTAACCTGCCGGAAAAATGGAATGATGATCTCGAAGGCTGGGATCGTTTACGCTTTATTTGTAATAGCTTCACCCGTATGCGTTATTGCGAAACAGATGGCACATTAAATTTTAAAAGCCATGGCGCACCCGGCGTTCATCCCGAGAATACCCTACCGTGGTTTGATGTAGCACAACGAAAAACATCTGAACATCCAATTTTATTTGGCCACTGGTCAACGCTTGGGAAAATTAATAAGGAAAATATTTTTGCCCTGGATACCGGTTGTGTTTGGGGTGGGCAGTTAACGGCTTTGCGCATTGATCACGACGTGCCTGAATATATTAGTATAGATTGTCCGGCTGAAGCGAATCCGGCAGATTTTATTAAGTAAAGAATGTTATTAAATTATTTTCTCTCTTGTAAGCACCGCGTTCGAATGAATTCGAACCTACAAAAAACAATCTGTAGGTTGGCTCAAACGCAGTGGAGCCAACAAATACTGTTTTGTTGGTTCCGTCATGGACGACCTGAGCAAAGCGAAGAAGTGCTGAATGAAACGCGCAGCGGTTCTACAGTGCTCCTTGAACCCACCTACTTCTAAATTGTAGGTCGGCTTTCAAGCCGACAACGTGCTAGAACATAACTGCATATTTAAAATATTAAGGTGTGAGATATTTAGTAACAGCTGTTCTTTTATCTATACCGCGTTCGCCTAATACCCTCAAATATAAAAAAATATGTGGGGCACTACGAGGCGAACCTACTCATTAAAATATATTACTTCTGTTCCGTTAATTCGTCATTCCCGCGCAGGCGGGAATCCAAAAATTAATACGGAATACGCGATCAAAAACTTACTGGAAACCCGCTTGCACGGGTATGACGATTCTTTTTTATATTTAGACGATTAGATTCCCGCTAAGAACATGCGGGAGTAGTGGTGCAAGGAAGCACCGTTTACGAATCAAAGGATGAAATGACAAGAGGGGTTAACAGGTTGATTCACACTTTCTGGTTTTTATCTCTTCTTCAACATTTTTTAATGTTTTAACTTCAAGATAACAATACTCAGAACATTGTCCCTGTTTATCTGGTCGACAAATAAAAATTTCGGCCTGACAGTCTTTTATTAACTTACAGCCTTTCTTTACGGCTACCCAGTCGTCAAAGCCATCATGATTCAAATCAGTTTTATATCTTGGCGATGGCCATTCTTTTTTATCTGCACCGTACATATCTTCTAGCATGTAACGTATATCATCGGGTATTTTATCTTCTGCAATAACAGTATATGAAAGACTTAAATTAATTAAAACAAAGAATAAAAGTTTGAGAATAAAGCGCAACATTTATTTTCTATCTAAGATAATAAAACTATGTGCATACCTGTTTTTATCATCACTTTTATGATTAATTTTTTCGACCTTATTCCAGTCTTTATTATCAATTTCAGGGAACCAGGCATCACCTTCTAATTCAGCATGCACAAAAGTTAAATATAAACGGTCTGCTTTAGGTAGCATTTGTTCGTAGAAAGAAGCACCTCCAATAATCATCACTTCTTCGACATCACCCGCGGCTTTTAATGCTTCGTCGATCGAATAAACAACAATACTATCTTCAGCCTGATAAGACTTATCCCGGGTAATAATAATGTTTGTTCTTCCCGGTAACGGTTTGGCACCAAAAGATTCAAATGTTTTTCGTCCCATCACAATGGGTTTACCCATGGTATTCTGGCGAAACCATTTCATATCATTGGGCAACTTCCACGGTAAGGTATTTTTTATTCCAATGACACGATCTTCGGTCATTGCTGCAATCATCGAAATTTTCATTGTATTTAATAAAGCCTATATAACTAAAAAAAGTTTAACCGCCAAGGCGCAGAGAACGCCAAGATTAAATAATAAAAAATTCACCACAGAGGTCACGGAGGTTCACAGAGTTTATAATTTTACTTTCTTCCCTCTGTGTACCTCAGTGACCTCTGTGGTTAAAGGTTTTGTTTTAGATCTTCTTGGCGTTCTCTGCGCCTTGGCGGTTAAAATAATGTTTTAAAATTAAACCGCAACCAAGCCTTTTATATGTTCATGCGATTCATAACCCACCAGTTCAAAGTCATCTATGGTGAAGTCAAAAATGTCTTTGATCTCAGGGTTTATTTTCATGGTTGGTAATGGAAAAACATCACGGCTTAATTGTAAATCTGTTTGTTCCATATGATTGGTATATAAATGTGCATCACCTAAGGTATGCACAAAATCACCTACTTCTAAATTACACACCTGTGCAATCATCATAGTCAGCAACGCATAAGAGGCAATATTAAAAGGTACGCCTAAAAATATATCGGCACTACGCTGGTACAACTGGCACGAGAGTTTGCCTTCGGCTACATAAAACTGAAAAAAAGCGTGGCAAGGTGGTAACGCCATATTTTCTATTTCACCCACGTTCCAGGCGCTGACAATCAGGCGGCGTGAATCGGGGTTATTTTTAATTTGATCAATGACCTGACTAATTTGATCAATATGTTCACCATTTGCAGTCGGCCATGAGCGCCACTGCGAACCATAAACCGGGCCGAGGTTACCGTCTTCATCTGCCCATTCGTCCCAGATTCGAACTTTATTGTCTTTCAAATATTTAATATTGGTGTCGCCTTTCAGGAACCACAAAAGTTCATGAATAATAGAGCGAAGGTGGAGCTTTTTGGTGGTCACAACGGGGAATCCGTCTGCCAGATTAAATCGCATTTGGTAGCCAAAAACGCTTTTTGTGCCAGTGCCGGTTCGGTCTTCTTTTTCTATGCCGTTATCTCTGACATGGCGCATTAAATCCAGATACTGCTTCACAAATGTCCCCTCTCAAGCTCATAT
>DAOVYB010000021.1 GCA_030635835.1 Gammaproteobacteria bacterium | reverse complement strand
CTCGAACCTGCTACCCTCGGCTTAGAAGGCCGATGCTCTATCCGGATGAGCTACAGGCGCAGAAAGTATTTATATCCTACCGAATATTTAGCCAAAACTCTCACAATTTGCTCGTAAAATATGACTAAACTTTAAATAGTGGTCGGGATACGGTGATTCGAACACCGGACCCTCTGGTCCCAAACCAGATGCGCTACCAGGCTGCGCTATATCCCGACATTGTTACAATCTTATTCTGGGTGCTTGTAACAAGGGCGCGATAATACTAGTGAAATGCGGTAACGTCAATCATGAATATTTAAACTTATTATATTGGCTAAACCCTACTGGTCATGAGATTATAGCGCCCTGAATTAACCTATGGAAAAGACTGAATGACCGCGCAAATTATTGATGGCAAACAAATTGCTGCTGAACTCCGCAAAACACTGAAAGAACGTGTGGACAAGCGCTTATCAAGCGGTTTACGTAAGCCCGGTCTTGCCGTTATTCTTGTAGGAAGCGACCCGGCATCTGAGGTTTATGTCCGAAATAAGCGTAAAGGCTGCGAAGATGCCGGTATTGAATCTCTCGCTTATGATCTTCCTGAAGACACAACAGAACAAAAATTACTTGATTTAATAGATGCACTCAATACAAATGACACAGTCGACGGCATATTGGTTCAGCTTCCCCTACCCTCACATATTAATACTGAAATTGTTATTGAACGTATTCATCCAAAAAAAGATGTTGATGGTTTTCATCCCTACAATGTTGGCCGACTCGCTTCACGTATGCCCGTTTTACGCCCGTGTACACCACGAGGTGTCATGACTTTACTTGAAAGCACCGGACAGCCTATCAAGGGACAAGATGCGGTTATCGTTGGCGCATCTAATCATGTTGGACGACCAATGGCGCTGGAATTATTATTAGCCGGTTGTACCGTGACCGTATGCCACCGTTTCACCAGGGATCTAGAAGCGAAGGTTAAAAGAGCAGACATTTTGGTCGTTGCTGTAGGTAAACCAGGTATTGTGAGTGGTGAATGGGTCAAACCGGGTGCCGTAGTTATTGATGTAGGAATTAACCGTGCAGATGATGGCAAACTGGTCGGTGACGTTGATTTTGATACTGCAAAAGAAAAAGCAGGATGGATTACCCCGGTTCCGGGTGGTGTCGGTCCGATGACTGTAGCGACCTTATTACAAAATACAACGGATGCTGCAGAGAATTTTCACGATAAATAACAATTGTAGGTCAGGCTTTAGCCTGACGACCAAGTCAAATCATCAACCTTCTTATTTATTATCTATCAAATTATTATGTGGTAATAGCTGCCCGCAGCGTCGGGCTAAAGCCCGACCTACATTTTGAAAAAGTTCTTTTTGCTATTGCGGGATTATATATTTACCCAGCTTATTTTGTTTAAAGCCTTCAAAACAATTATTGTATTCTTTTGATCCGATAATCTCATCCGGATCATTAAACAAATCATCTTCATCCAGAAGAAGATTAACAGATTGTCCTTTATTGTCTTTGCCTTCACAGCGTTCAAGAACAGTATCACCAGACGCATCAAAACTACGGAAAGCATGCAGGTTGTTATTGTAATGATGGATGCTAATCAACGTTTGTGTGGGTGCATTATGATAAAACGGCAAGTAAGCGGCCATAAAATCGCGAATTACTCGTCCTTGCTTATCATGAACATAAACTTCAATGGTATGTAATGTTTTTGGATTGTCCTTTTCCCATTGCAGCTGACTAATTAATTTTCCGTTATCAAAATAACGATGCTCAATATAAAAGTCTTTTACATTAGCATAACTACCAACACGAGTTTTAACCTCAAGTTTTTTTCCCTTAGTAAGTTTTTTATGCAAACTTAAACTGTCATTGGCAAATTTATTCCAAACACGAACGTGATTGTTATCCTCTTTCATTGGCTCTGTTGCAAAAACAGAAGAAAATAAAAAGGGTAATATTAAGAGAGTGATTTTATTGAATCGCTGTAGTCTGAACATATAAATTACATCCTTATTTTAATTATCAGCTGGGAAGTCAGACCGGTAGTTTATTAACTAGTTCCCTTATTCTCTACGCCAGCTCGTCTCGCCACCTTTATCTTCAAGCACAATACCCTGCTCTTTTAATACATCACGAATACGATCACTTTCAGCCCAGTCTTTTGCCACACGAGCCTGATTACGTTGATGAATCAATTCATCTATCTCATCAGCAGATATACCCTGCTCGTTATTACCACCGCGTAAAAAAGTTTCCGGATCCTGATTCAGTAATCCAATCATCCCTGCCAGTTCATGCAATAAATTTGCATAGTATTTAGCCTTATCCATATCTTTATCTTTAAAGCGATTTACTTCTTTAGCTAAATCAAATAACACGGGTAAGACTTCTGCAGTATTAAAATCATCATTCATTGCAGTATGCACACGTTGATGATACTGCGTATCACTCGAATCTAACGCACTAACTTCCATGCCACGTAAAGCGGTATATAAAGTTGTTAACGCCGCTTTAGCAGTATCGAGTTGCTTATCAGAATAATTTAACGGGCTGCGATAATGACTGGTTAAAATAAAATAACGTAAAACTTCCGGGTCATATTTTGCCGTTACTTCTCGAATGGTAAAAAAATTGCCCAGGGATTTAGACATTTTTTCATCATCAATTCGAACAAAACCATTATGCATCCAGACATTGGCAAATTTTTCACCCGTCGCCGCTTCTGATTGAGCGATTTCATTCTCATGATGTGGAAACTGTAAATCCATACCACCGCCGTGGATATCAAAATTATGCCCAAGACACTCAGTCGACATCGCTGAACATTCGATATGCCAGCCCGGTCGCCCTTTGCCCCACGGTGAATCCCAGCTGGGTTCTTCTGGTTTTGCTGATTTCCATAAAACAAAATCAAGGGGATCTTTTTTCGCATCGTCTACCGCAACACGTTCACCGGCACGTAAATCTTCAACATGTTTGCCGGATAACTTGCCATAATTTTCAAACTTGCTTACCGCATAATAGACATCACCATTCGCCGCGGCATAGGCAAACTCTTTTTCAACCAGTGTTTGAATCATGGCTATAATCTGATCCATGTATAAAGTCGCACGTGGTTCCTGATTTGGCGCTAATATGCCCAGGGCAGCAGAATCATGATGCATTTCATCAATAAAGCGCCCTGTTAGAAGGTTGAAGTCTTCCTTATTTTCATTTGCCCGAGCAATAATTTTATCGTCAATATCGGTAATATTTCGCACATATGTGACATGCTCTTTTCCATAGACTTCACACAAATAACGATAAATCACATCAAATACAACCAGCACCCGTGCATGACCAATATGGCACATGTCATAAACCGTCATACCACAGACGTAAAGCCGGATATTGTTCTCATCAAGCGGTTTAAATTCTTCTTTTTGGCGTGTCAGCGTGTTATGTATTTGTAACATGAATATTTATCTTCTTTTTTTCACTATATTTGTCGAAATTTCAGTCAGGGCGCTAGAATAACGGAAAAAATGCTGTAACGGAAATAGAGCCGCTATATGTGAAATCATAGAGACAAATTAGCTCAAACCCATTATTATTCACCGTTCTTAAAATACCGCTGTAATCAGCATAAACGACAAAAAGAGTATCAATTATGCGTTCTTTACTTATTACTTTTACAAGCTTTTTTCTCTTAGTTTCAAGTGTCTGTATGGCAGATGAATTCACTACCAAACAAATCAAACTTGAAACATCTGAAGGAAATATCGTACTCGAACTTGATCTTGCCCGTGCCCCGCTCAGCGTGGTCAATTTTATGAAATACGTACAGAGTGGTTTTTATGATGGCACTATTTTTCACCGCGTGATTAAAGATTTTATGATTCAGGGTGGAGGTTTTACTCCAGAAATGGACCGTAAAGAAAACAATGCCCCTATCCTGAACGAAGCGGATAATGGTTTAAAAAATGTGCGTGGCACTATTGCTATGGCAAGAACCAGTGACCCACATTCTGCTTCCGCACAATTCTTTATTAATGTAAAAGATAATCCTTTTCTTGATCACACAAGTAAAACACCACGTGGCTGGGGCTATGCCGTTTTTGGACATGTTATCAAAGGTATGAACGTTGTTGATAAAATTCGCAATTTGCGCACAGGGCCTAATGGACCGTTCCAATCAGATGTACCACTAAAAATGGTACTCATTCATAAAGCAACGGTTATTGAAACAACGCCAGCAACACCAGTTAAAAAATAATTTTTCAAACTTTAAGGATTTTTATTATGATTAAAATGGTTACAAACAAAGGCACCATCATGATTGAGATGGATGCCGCTAAAGCACCGGAAACTGTTGCCAATTTTGAGCAGTATGCAAAAGATGGGTTTTACAACGGCACTATCTTCCACCGTGTTATTGATGGATTCATGATCCAGGGTGGCGGTATGGAACCGGGTATGAAAGAAAAAGCCACTCGCGACAATATTAAAAATGAAGCTGAGAATGGCTTATCAAATGATCGTGGCACCATTGCAATGGCGCGTACACCAGATCCACATTCAGCTTCATCACAATTTTTCATTAACTTAAAAGATAACAATTTCCTTAACTTTACTTCTGCAGATGCACAGGGCTACGGTTACTGTGTATTCGGAAAAGTTGTTGAAGGCATGGATGTTGTTGATGAAATTAAAAATGTTGCAACAGGTTCAGGTGGACATCATCAGGATGTTCCAACTGACGATGTCGTTATTGAAAGTGTTGAAGTTGAAGCGTAAGTTAAGCTTAATTTAAACACCACGGAAATTATCTGTGACTACTTTATTTATTTCAGATCTTCACCTTAGTGGTGAGCGTCAAAACATCACAGAACTATTTATAAACTTTCTGGAACAAAGGGCGTCTACTGCAGACGCCCTTTATATTTTGGGTGACTTATTTGAAGTTTGGCCGGGTGATGACATGATCCAGCCTGACTATGAACAAAGTATCTCAAAAATGAAGCAACTCGCTGATGCCGGTTTGCCTTTATATATTATGCCTGGTAACCGTGACTTCCTCATGTCTGAACAATTTGCGAATCTCTCGGGTGCGACTATGCTCGAAGATCCTACACGAATAGATCTTTACGGCACCCCGACTTTATTAATGCACGGAGATACACTCTGCACTGATGATGTGGACTATCAAAAATTTCGAGCCATGGTCCGTGACTCACGCTGGAAAGCAGAGTTTTTTGCCAAGCCTAATGAAGAACGTTTAGCCATGACATCAAAATATCGAAAAATAAGTAAAGAAGAAACAGCAAAAAAAGCGATGACCATCATGGATGTTAGTCAGCAAACCGTTGATAACATAATGCTAAAAGAAAACATCCAGCAATTAATTCATGGTCATACCCACCGCCCTGCTATTCACAATTTTACTGCTAATGAAATTAATATGAAACGAATCGTATTAGGTGACTGGTTTGAACAAGGTAGTGTTTTAGAGTGTGATGTAAATGGTTGTCAGTTAGAATCTTTAAATAAATAATCTGAATAGTGTAGCTCGGCCTTATAGTGCCTCACTTCAAATATAAGCCAACCGACAATGACATCTGTTTTCCTGAAGCTACCGCATCCTTGCTACCCCCCCTTACCTAAATCCATAGAGGTAAAGGCCAACAACATTTAATCAGAAAAATTCACTTTGCCTTCCCGAAGTTCCTGTACAGTATAATGTTTATATCCTTCTGGAAATTCAAATAACAGGGGATCAGCTTTAAAGTTAGTATTATAATCTACAAGTGAGCGCATATATTCATTTTTAGCTCTTTCTTGTATTGGAAAACCGAATTCAAACTGACGAGCAGGTTTAAAGGTAGTTAATGTCATATCGCAAGCTTCATGCATATCTGCGGGCATATTATTAAAAGTTACAATACTGTCTGTCGCCATATGAGTGTGGAAATCTATTAGTGCTTTTACTACATTTGGCATAAGTCCTTTAACTGCAACTACGTCATAACATGTTTTGTCATTCGTGATCAGTTGATAATGTTTTGCTGTTTCACCATTTATACTTGGTGCATCTTTCATTTCCGGCATTTCTTTTACTGAATGCGTTAATTTAAAAGGAGGTTCAAATACCTTACCCTTTTCCAGTTTTTTTTCATGTACTGCCATTACAGATTTTTCTTCCGGGTTTATGCTATAAACTATCTTTTTATCCCTGTTATACAGAACAAAACTTTTAGCACCTTTACCATCATCAATACGAACAAATTTTTTATTAACAATCATTCGTGTTTGATAAGGTTCAACGTCTTTTTCCTGTTCCATAAATAAAACAAGCGTATCTCCCTGTTCTTTTGCTGCACATGAATACAAAACACTCAACATCAATAAAAATATTATATTTTTCATAACAACCTTTATTCTTCTAATTTGCGGATTCTAAAAATAATAACTCTTCTTCTGTAAAGCCTGCTCGTTTACGAACATCATGATCAAAAGGGCCACGTAATATACCTTTCATATATTTATTAATTAATTCTTTAAAGATTTCTTCTGAATTTAGTCCACGTTGTTCACACAGGTAGCGAAACCATCGTGTACCAATTTCTACATGTCCAATCTCATCACGATGAACGATTGCCAGTATTTCAACTGCTTTATCATCACCAATATTTTTAAGCTTTTTAACGATTCCCGGGGTAACATCCAAACCACGAGCTTCAAGCACACGCGGGACTAAAGCCATTCGAACCATGGGGTCAAATGCAGTCTCTAAAGCACTCTCCCATAAACCGTTATGCGCAGTAAAATCACCATAGCTATAACCGAGTGAGGCTAAATGCCCGCTTAATAGCTCAAAGTGATAGGCTTCTTCTTTAGCGACCTTAACCCAGTCGCTGTAATATTCAGCGGGCATATCCTGAAAACGATATACCGCATCCCATGCCAGATTAATTGCATTAAATTCGATGTGACAAATTGAATGAATAAGCGCTGCATGGCCAATTTTACTTGTTATTTTTCGACGATTTAATTCTCTTGGTGGAACCAGTTCAGGTTGCTCAGGTCGACCAGGATTTTCAAAGGTTAAAATCGGAGTCGTTTTTTCCAGTGAAAGTTCATCTTGCTGCCATGCTTTAGCCGTTTCATAACTTAATCTGATTTTTTCAGCAGGCAAACAAGCCTGTAAACATGTTTCGGCCTGTTTATGTAATGAAGGTTTATCCATATGTCATATTTTACCAAGTTATGCTTTAAGACGCAGCTTAATCAGGCTCTTTTAAAGCAATAACAATATCCATAACATTTGTTCCGGTTGGGCCGGTAGAAAGCAGATCACCCGCTTCGGCTAAAAAGGTTCCTGCATCCGCAGTACTTAAATAGTCTTGAGCGATACTATTAGTGGGGCCTCGCTGCAAAGTTAAACCATCAATAATTGCACCAGCATCACTAGTTGGACCATCACTGCCATCTGTTGCACCAACTAAGACCGTAATCCCTTTTGTATTCTCTAAAATACAGGCCATCGCTAATGCTAAAGACTGGTTTCGTCCTCCCTGACCGGTTTTTTCAGGTAAGACAAGCGTTGTTTCTCCTCCCCAAATATGCAGACCAGGTTCAGCACAGAGTAATTCTCTGACTAATGTTTCAGCTAATTCAAAAACATTACCATATAATGTTTGTCCATGATAAACCACAGCATAATTAGCTTGTTTGGCATGCTCAATGATTGCCTGACATGCCATATCATTACTGGCAACAATATGGGATTCAACTGAAATCGGTGGCAAGGCCTGTCCCAGCTGAATATGAGAGTGTAACCATTCGGGCATTTTGGGTAATGAAGACTCTTTTTCGCTAGCGACAAATAGACCTGAACCTATAATCTCAATATCATCCATTTTCACATCGGAAATAAGAAGTTGAGTCATCTCATTTTTGTTCACATGTTGTAAAGTTTTACCACCTTTGATCAGTGATACAGACTGACGAATTCGATTCATTTCATGAATTTCCAAACCACTCGCAAGCAACCATTCGTTCATTTCTTGCAGGTTTTTCAACTCCATATTTTCAGGTAATACTTCAACTAATGAAGATGCCCCACCGGAAATTAAGGCTAAGATTTTTGTTTCATCCGGTATATTATTCAGAAATTCCAATAACTTAGTCCCTGCGGCAAGACTCTGACTATCTGGAACAGGATGCCCTGCTTCAACACATGGCCAGTCAATAGCATGGTCTGCATAACCTGATTTAGTAATAATCAAAGCGGATTGTATTTGTTTATTTAAATGATCCTGGGCACCTAACATCATGGCACTGGCAGCTTTTCCAATAGCAATGACGGCCACATCACCTTCTATAGCAATTTGCTGAAGTTGTTGTTCAACTGCAAGTCGACCATTTACCGCTTTTAGCGCAGTTAAAAATAAGTCACTTAAAATCTGTTTAGGTTGTTCTATATTTGGCATATTCACTGATAAATTCAAAGGTTTATGTACCGAGTTTTAACATTTTTATCATTGATCTTGATATTCCTGACTGCTATAAAATGACTATGCAGAGTATACTAAATTTATGACTCAGAGATTATACGGAAATTAATCGTTATCAGGAGATTGTTTATGATTATGCCAAAACCCGTTTATGAAAGCTTACCGTTTCTATATGTTATCGGTGGTGTTGCTGCCATTTCGACTGTTGATTCATTCATGTCTTTTATTTCAGGTATATTATTAGGAGGCTCAGGCATCATGATTTTGGTTTTAAGACGAAATTATCGGCGCTCTGAAGACATCTAAGTTAGAATTTACCGCATTAAAACAACGCCCCGTCATTTGGGGCGTTGTTTTTTGTGAACTAAATAATGGTTTAAATAAAAAAATTAACTTAGAATAATTGTAACTTATTCAGGAATATCAATTAAACCATAATGTCATATTTATCTTCACTAAAAAATATTATCATTAAAGCGGGTCCTTTAAAATTATTCTTATTTTTTTTATTTATCACAGCCATCACGCTTAATTATAACCAAACCGTAGATACATCCAGTAAACAATATATCGACAAAGCATTTAACCGTGCACTTATTACCTTTGGTTTAGCAAAAACTTTAAATGGTGTCATATCTGTTGCGCAGGGAACTGAAATTGCTATTCAACCTGCTGGTATCGGCATAAATTTAACCCCCGGGCAAATTCTTGATCCCGTTAATGATTTAGTAGAACGCTTTTCATGGATCATGCTTGCAAGTACAACATCATTAGGAATTCAAAAAATATTTTTAACTATGAGTGTCTGGCCAGAATTCAATTATTTTTTAACATTTTTTATATCACTGGGCTTAATAGTTCTACTGCTAAAAACTAAAAAACATTATCAGCTACGCATATTTATATTACGAACATCTATACTGCTTGTTATTTTACGCTTTGCTGTACCACTTACAGGATTAGTGAATGAATCGATATACCATGTTTTTCTGGAAAATGAATACATCACTTCTACAGAATCACTTGAATCAACAGCTGAACAAATTGGAGAGCTGAACGAAAACGAACAATTTAACCAGCCGGATGTTAGAAAGAAATCAGTTTGGGAAAGCGCTAAGGATTTTTATAACTCAACATCTGAAATGCTGGACATTAGTAAAAGAATTGAAAAATATAAACAAGCCGCAACTGAAACAACACATCATGTTGTTAATCTGATTATAGTCTTTATCTTTCAGACCATTATTATACCACTAGGCTTTATTTTTATTATTTATAAACTATTAAAATATATTATTCGGTTTGATTTTCATACTTAATCAAGCCAGACTTTTAATTTTATACCTATTCAGATATTCAGTAAGCTCATTAGAAGGCATCGGTTTAGCAATATGGAAACCCTGGGCATAATCGCAACCTAGCTCATGTAATTTTTCTAATGTCGCTTGATTCTCCACACCTTCTGCAATAACAGATAAACCCAGATTATGGGATAGCTCAATAGTTGAATGAACTATAATGGCATCATTTTCATCTTTTAACATATCCAGAACAAATGATTTATCTATTTTAAGATATTTTACCGGCAATAATTTTAAATATGCCAGGGATGAAAAACCAGTTCCATAATCATCAATTGCTAACTCTATACCCATATCGCTTAAATTTTCAAGCACCTTCCTTGCTCGAACAGGATCATTCATTACTGCACTTTCAGTAATTTCAAATGTTATTTTTTCCGGTTTAATTTTTGTTTCATTTAATGTTTTTTTAACAAAAGGTATTAGCTCAGCATTTTGAAGATTCCATACCGACAAATTAATAGAGAGTGTAATATCATCATCAGCCCATTTAGCATATTCATTAATAGATTCACGTAATACCCAATAGGTTAATTCAGATATCAATCCAGTCTGCTCTGCCATTCTGATAATTTGCTCAGCGGGTAAAAACCCCTGCTCGGGATGATTCCAACGTATTAAAGATTCAACGCTGATAACGTTGCCTGTTGAAACATCAATTTGTGGTTGAAAATAAAGTTGAATTTTGTCGGTTGGATTTTTAAATTCAGATTTCAGTTCCGCTAATAAAGTTAAATTATCAGCACTATAATAATCCTTTTCAATTTTATAAAATTCCTGATTTTTGTTTTCACGCTTAGCACTATACATGGCGATATCAGCATGTTGTATTAGGGTATCGGCATCAAGACCATCTTTTGGGTAAGACGCTACGCCTATACTCAAGCCGATATAAAGTTTCTGTTCTTCTATTGTGATCACACGTTCAATATCTTTAACGATTCGATTTATAAATGCCTCAATTTGATCACGATCACTATAACTGGTAATAATTGCAAACTCATCGCCACCTAATCTGGCTACGGTATCAGCTGCACGTAAGCAATTCTCTAGTCGTTTTGATACTTTTCTTAATACAATATCACCAACAGGATGACCTAAAGTATCATTAATATCCTTAAAGCGATCTAAATCAAGTAATAATAAGGACATTTCAGTTTCATTCCTTTGAGCAAGAAATATAGCTTGCTCAAGGCGATCCTGTAATAATGCACGGTTTGGTAATCCTGTTAAGGAGTCATGCATTGCCTGGAACTCAAGCACCATTTGACGATGATGAATTTGTGTCCGCATATTATTAAATGCCTTAACCAGTATATGTATTTCTTTACTTCCCTCATCAGAAACCATCATGTTTTCTGCATCACCTGAATGATTAGTGATAGATTCCGTAATTTTTTCAACCGGAGACAATAAGGATTTATCCAGCTTAAAATAAATCGCGATTACATATAAAATAGCAATACCGGTGAAAAACCATAATTCAAGATTAATTTTTTTTGATACATCATGAACATGTTCAATATTTTCAGAGGACCAGATATTTAATTGTTTTTCTACTAAACCTAACTCATCAAATACAATCTTTTGTAATGGTTGTATTTTAGTTCTTATGTAACTTATATCTGAGCGCCATAAACTTGAATTTCTGTCCCTTAATAACTGCTGATAATCCTGATACCATTTTTTTGAACTTTTTTGCATTTCTTCGAGTGCTATCTCTGTTTCAAGGCCCAGGCCACCATTTTTTGAAATAACATCAAGTTCCTGTAATTTTTCATCGATTAAACGCTGATATTCTTCTATATTTTTTTCCTGATCTACATTTCTTGAATTTATACCAGCAAATCGAATCAGTGTTCCTCGAAAATCAAGTATTTTATGTCTCCAGACATCTCTTATTGAATCAAGACGACGATATATTTTGTCAAAATAATTTTTATTCGCAGAATCAAAGGTTTCTTTAATTGCCTGATCCAGAGCAGTTTCAAAATTCTTATTTGATTCAAGTAACGTTGTATCGATAAAGGCAAGAAAAGGATATAGCCAGGTAATATCTTTACGCAAAGATAAAAGCGTCATAACTTCATTATTTAACTTTTCGTGAGTAACATTCAGATTATTTATATGCGTTAATAAACCTGTTTGCTCAATTCCATCAATTTGAGAAATATTATTTAAATTTTCCCCGATAGAATTAAAATGTGATTCTATTTCTTTATACTCAACTTTCTCAGCATCACTTAATAAAACATATAAAGACTTATCTGCTTTCCACAAAGAATTATGCAAATCATCAACATGAACTATTATGCTGTCATGCAATTTCAATAAAGCCGTATTTTTTTCAGTTGTGTAGCTAAAATAAAAACTTGCCAGAATTGAACCTAAGATAAACACAGAAACAACAACTACAGCCGTCACAATATATTGAAAGCGTAAGCTTGTTCTTTCCTGTTTTTTTGAGTACAACTCAGTCATATATCACACGGTTAAAACTTAAAGTATTAATTTAATACATTTGAAAGTCAGTCTAAATAACTGAATTTATTATAATTAGTATAACTATCGGCCTATTTATAGCAATATTTAGTAAATCCACAAATTTATTACAGTTAAATTATGGATATTTATACCTTATTAAATGTATAAGGTATTTACTATCTGGCAATGAAATATCGCTCAGTTAAATTATTACTAAGGTATAAAAAAAAGCGGTATAAAGTAGAAACTTTATACCGCTTTAATTATGAAAAATTAGTGCCGGTTAATTTGTAATCTCAACCCTCGCCATACTTTCGTTTACACGTTCCCGCATTTCCTTACCCGGCTTAAAGTGCGGAACATACTTCGCAGTTAAGTCCACAGAATCACCGGTTTTAGGATTACGGCCCACCCGAGGTGGACGATAATGTAATGAAAAGCTACCAAAACCACGAATCTCAATACGCTCACCGTTAGCTAATGTTGTCGCCATGTGCTCCAACATATTTTTAACCGCTAACTCAACGTCTTTATAAGCCAGTTGAGTTTGTTTTTGCGCCAGAATTTCGATTAGCTCTGATTTTGTCATTATTATTCCTAAACGTTTATTCTTGTAATAAGCCTACTATAGTACAAGTTACTCCAGTATGGAATCTAATTTTCACACTAATATCAGAGACTTACTCGTCTCCTCCATTCATTTGCTCTTTCATCAGATCACCTAAAGTTGCACCGCCTGCTGCTGTGCCACTCTTATAATCACTGATTGTTGCTTTTTCTTCAGCTGTATCTTTCGCTTTGATCGATAAGCTAATGTTGCGGCTCTTACGATCAATACCAGTGAATTTAGCTTCGATTTCGTCGCCAGTATTTAATACTGTACGTGCATCTTCAACGCGGTCACGAGAAAGTTCTGATGCACGAAGGTAACCTTCAACACCATTACCTAAATCGATTACAGCACCTTTAGCATCAACTTCACCGATAGTACCTTTAACAATACTTCCTTTTGGATTATCAGTAACAAAATCAGCATATGGGTCTTTATCTAATTGCTTGATACCTAATGAGATACGCTCACGTTCAGGGTCAACTGAAAGAACAACGGCTTGAATCTCGTCACCTTTCTTGTAACTGCGAACCGCTTCTTCACCTGCGTCATTCCAGGAGATATCAGATAAGTGAACCAAACCATCAATACCACCGTCCATACCAATAAAGATACCGAAGTCAGTGATTGATTTGATAGTACCCGTAACTTTGTCACCTTTAGTGAAGTTACCAGCGAAGTCATCCCAAGGGTTAGCCTGGCATTGTTTCATACCTAATGAAATACGACGACGTTCTTCGTCAATATCAAGTACAACAACTTCAACTTCATCACCTAAAGAAACAACTTTGCTTGGGTGAATATTTTTGTTTGTCCAGTCCATTTCAGATACGTGAACAAGACCTTCAACGCCTTCTTCAAGTTCGATGAAACAACCGTAGTCAGCAATGTTGCTAACTTTACCAAACAGACGAGTGTGCTCAGGGTAACGACGTGCAATATCAACCCATGGATCTTCACCCATTTGCTTCAATCCAAGCGACACGCGCATACGTTCTTTATCAAACTTCAGAACTTTAACGTCAATCTCATCCCCTACTTCAACGATTTCACTTGGGTGTTTAACACGTTTCCAGGCCATATCTGTGATGTGTAATAAACCATCTACACCACCTAAATCAACGAAAGCACCGTATTCAGTTAAGTTCTTAACAACACCCTTAACGATAGCACCTTCTTGCATGCTTTCTAATAATG
>DAOVYB010000029.1 GCA_030635835.1 Gammaproteobacteria bacterium | reverse complement strand
CACTTTTTTAAAATCATGAAAGGACTCGTTTTAGGTGGCGCTCGCTCTGGTAAAAGTCAGTATGCAGAAATATGTGCGGCAGAAAGTGGTCTGGAAGTAATATATGTTGCGACAGCACAGGCATATGATGATGAAATGCAACAGCGGATCCAACATCATAAACAACAACGCCCTGAACATTGGCGGTTAATTGAAGAACCCATTAATCTGGTTTCAGTTTTAAAAGATAATGCCAGTGAAACAACCTGTATTCTTGTTGATTGTTTAACCTTATGGTTAAGCAATCAAATTTGTTCAGAAGAAATTCAAGATCAACTTCAAGAAAATATAGATAACCTTGTAAGTACTTTACCTGAACTTCCTGGAAAAATAATTTTTGTCAGTAATGAAGTATCGATGGGAATTATTCCCATGGGAGAAATAAATAGACAATTTGTCGATGAGGCAGGACGGTTACATCAACGTTTAGCCGCTGTCTGTGACAAAGTAACATTAATGGTGGCAGGTATTCCCAGCCATATAAAAGGAAAGTAAAAATGAACTGGTTAGATAATCCTATCGCTGAAATTTCTGAACAAGCAAAACAACAGGCAAATGAAAGACAGTTACAATTAACCAAACCACCGGGTTCATTAGGAAAGCTGGAAGAATTAGCAATACAATTTTCTGCAATTCAAAAAACGCAACAGCCGAAAATTTCAAATGTGCAAATTTCTATTTTTGCAGCAGACCATGGTATCGCAAATGAAAATGTTTCAGCATTTCCACAGGTTGTTACAACTGAAATGATAAAAAACTTTTCTCGTGGTGGTGCGGCAATCAGTGTATTAGCAAAAGAACTCAAAGCTAAATTAGAAGTAATTGATCTGGGCACTGTTGTAGAAGCGGGTGAACTTGATGGTGTTATATCGAGTCGAATTGCAATGGGCACAGATAACTTTGCCAATCAGGCGGCCATGACAGAAGAACAATTAGAAAAAGCATTTTCTGCTGGCATTGCGGCTGTACAACGTGCGCTTGAATCAGATGCGCATGTTTTTATTGGTGGTGATATGGGTATTGCGAACACAACATCAGCAACAGCAATAGCAAGCGTATATCTTGATAAAGCACCTGCCGCTTTGGCTGGGCCGGGTACTGGCTTAGATGAAAAGGGTGTATCGCATAAAGTAAAAGTGATTGAGCAAGCTTTAGCATTGCATGAAGCCGCTTTGTTAAGTGAGATAGAGGTATTACGTTTTTTTGGTGGTTTTGAAATTGCGGCATTAACCGCTGCCTATATTTATGCGGCACAGCAAGGTTTACCTGTGGTGATTGATGGCTTTATTGCGACTTCAGCAGCACTGGCGGCAACTAAAATCAAGCCGGGTTGTGAAACGTGGTTTATTTATGCCCATCAGTCACATGAACAAGGCCATCGTTTGATGCTAGAAGCATTGAACGCTGAACCTTTAGTTAATTTGAATATGCGTCTTGGTGAGGCCAGTGGTGCTGCCATTGTTATTCCTTTGTTAAGACAAGCCTGTGCACTACATGCCAACATGGCAACTTTTGCTGAAGCAGGAGTTTCAACGGGTGAGTGATGAATCGGTTACGGTTGTACCTGTTACAACCATAATTGATTTACTTCGACATGGTGATGTTGAAGGAGGAAGGAAATACAGAGGTCAATTAGACGATCCTTTAAGTGAACTAGGCTGGAAACAATTACGTTCTACTACGTCTATAAATCAAAACTGGCAACAGGTTATTACCTCACCACTTAAGCGTTGTGCAGAATTTGCCAAAGAATTATCACAACAACATACTTTGCCATTACAAGCTGAACCTGAATTTAAAGAAATCTCTTTTGGTTCATGGGAAGGGAAAACAGCAGATGAACTATTAAATAATGACGCTGATAAAATAACAAGTTATTGGAATGACCCTGTAAATACAACACCACCGCAAGGTGAAAATCTATTAGATTTTGAAAAAAGGGTATTGAATGGCTGGAAAAATCTTTTGTCAGAATTTCAGGGTAAGCATATTTTGCTGATTAGTCATGCAGGGGTCATGCGTATGATATTGTGTCATATATTAGGCATGCCGATTACAGAGATGTTTAAACTTGATGTGGCATTGGCAAAAGTATCGCGCATTCAGATTGAACATATGAATGGCGAAAACTGGCCTCGACTTATGTTTCATGGCAGTGAACTTTATGATTAAAGCCTTTTTTATCGCGCTGGGGTTATTAACCCGGATCCCTGTAGCAAAAATATTTCACATAAATGAAAATGATAGTGAAAGATTATTTGGCTGGTCAGTTTTATTTTACCCGCTAATTGGTTTACTTATTGGTGCTTTTCTATTATTTATCTCATGGTGTTTATCATTAATAGCATTGCCTGTTCATGGTTTAATTGAAGCGGGAATTATTTTAACGGCGTGGGTTTTAATTACAGGTGCACTACATCTGGATGGTCTGGCCGATAGTGCTGATGCCTGGTTAGGCGGCTATGGTGATCAAAAGCGTACTTTAGAAATCATGAAAGATCCCTGTAGTGGCCCAGCTGCAGTGATTGTTTTAGTTTTAGTTTTACTATTGAAGTTTTCAAGTTTGATAGTTATAGATTGGCAGATCTTACTGCTTGCACCTGTGTTAGCAAGAGCAAGCATCATGGTTTTACTCGCAACAACTCCCTATGTTCGTATAGGTGGTATGGCTGAATCAGCAGTAAAGCATTTGCCCAAAACTTCCGTGTGGTTTGTTTTTATACTAGTAATAAGTTTTTCTGCAATATTATTAAAAGAACTAAGTTGGGGTTTAATTATCTTATTTGCTATCGCTTATTTATTACGCCGACTAATGATTAAACGCATTAACGGCACAACAGGTGATACTGCAGGAGCTATGGTGGAAGTAATGGAAGTTTCAATGATGTTGGTATTTATTATGTTAGGCAAGGTGTAAACTAAAAATAAATCATACTGAATTGAAAGTTGGTTGCTTTTAAATAGACTAATAAATTGTTTGAAACTATACTGAAATTAGTACTGTTAATGATGGATTTCATAAGCTGATTGTATGATAACTTCCAATAATAAATGTGCTCTTTACAATTTACTAATAATTACTATCTTGTGTGGTCAACCTTTGCTTGTAAATGGGCAATCAATACTTACTGGTCCAGAAGCATTTACTCATCAACAAACTATCATTAAGTCAAAATTTAATTTCTACAACGATACTTTTAAAGATATACAATTCATGCATATGGATGGCGGTATTGGTTGGCAAGATAAATTAAATTCTATTTTGAATCTATTAAAAAATAATGCTGTTGCACTGGATTATGAACATCCTCAAGATCTACGGCAGGATTTAATATATGTCTCCATTGAACGTCTCAAATACATGGTTAAGAATGACGAGATTTCTTCAACTTTATTTCGAGTTAATAATAAAAAAATAATCCAAAGAGGTAACTTATGCATTATTTCACTTAACCCGGAAATTATCGGGACAGATGATATTGGGTCAATACGTTACATGCTTGATTATAGTGATAAATTAATTAATAAAATTCATCCCTCAAAGTATATTGATGCGCAAAACTTTATAAAGTATTCAGTAGATCATGAGATCTTTCATTGTCTAAATAGTTTTTTGTATGGTGGTGCGCCCATGACACATGAACTTATGGGAGGGGAATACAATCAAATTATAAGAGAAAGTGCAGCAGATGCCTTTGCATTAAGCATGCATTTAAAAAAGAAAGAGAAAGTAACAAGTTTTGCGCGTAATATTGTACATATTAGAGCGCTATCGATATTTAATAATGCTCCAGAACACAATACATTCAACACAGTATCGAAAGTACTTAAATTCGATATAAATCAACTTAAAAAAATGAATGTTATGGAAATTATATCCTTAAGTATGCGCCTTGCGAGTGAAACTGTAGGTACTTATCATGAATTCATAAATCAACAAGCATTAGAACTAAGAGCAGAAAAAGATCTTAGTCTTGAAAATTCACGAAGTAAAGAAAGTTTAAAAGAATTAGTAAATATAATTCCTGAGCAATCAAAAGTTAAACGTATGGTTAATAACTCTCGTTATTACTACAAGCAGCTGTTTACAGACACTGTAATTGATCTTGAGGCTGAGCCGTTACATTAATCAATTAAGAGCATTTATCTGGTAGTATATTAATACGCTATTTTATTTTGTTTATAAAACGCTCCAGTTCTTATTCGCATTAATACTCACAACTAAAAATGGTTGTTTTCATTTAAGCATGGAACATGCTTGCTAATGACAGTTGGATTTAATATCGCCATTCAAAATCTATAGTTCCTACTTGTTCTCGTCTTTCTGCTGCGGGTGCTTTACTGGTATTTACATTATTACTGGAGCTCATAAGACTAAAGTGGATAGCCCAGTCCCTGCGTTCATAATGAATACCTGCAATTATTTGCTCGACAAAGTATTCTTTTTCTACCCGGTGACTATCCTGGTAGGTGTTACCATCAAGAAAGATATTATGCAGATATGTGCTACCACGTAGTATCAGTGACGAATAAAAGGACATTATTTGAGAGTTGGCGGGTTTCAGGCTTGCATTATAATGCATGCTAAAGCCGATAGAATCAGGTATATAGACGAAACCTTGCGGCATGTTATAGCCAAAACGCATTTCTAAAGCAGCAGCAGCTTCAGTGAACAGATTACCTAATGCAAGATTACCATTTATAGATGCATCAAATGAAAGAGCAGCAGGATATCCAATATTCCAGAATTTTTGTTTACGCATGTAGTTTAAGTTGATAATGGGTTCATTCTTGAGCTGGTTATCCCAGCCTTTTGGGGAAGGGCTGTTAATTACTTTATGAATTGTTTTTTGCACTTGATCTGCATAAGAAAGCGGCCCTACTATTCCCGTTGTTATTTCAAAACCACGAAATTCATAATTATTATAGGCATACCAGCTTGCCTGCAAAGTTAATGCCCCGGCATAAGGTACATCATCAACAATAAGATCACTTCGTGAAAGGTCAGTTGGTGTTTGAACCAGTTGGCCTATAGAAATACCTGCTCGATATACTAATCCTTCTTTAGTTAGAGTTGGAATAGATTCTCCATAAGCTTTAATTAAATCCGGAACCCCCTCTAATTGATCCCAGCTATGTGCAATTGCCGAAGACTTTTGTAGGGACCAACCACCTGATATTTTGTTGTCTTTTTTAAAAAAAAAGTCATTATCGTATTCGAACTGCCAGGTCATTGACTCAACTGATTTGCTATCAGGTTCAGCTAACACTGTAGAGTATTTAGCATTGGCAAATATAGTAAATAAAATTGTAAGGATGGTGCTAAATTTGTTATTCATTATTATAGTCACAGTAAATTTTTGTTTAATAAAGCAAAACATAATCCTGTGTTTTGCAAAACTTATAGTCTGCGTTAATTGAATATTATGAGTATAGGTTATTTATTAAATATATCTCTGATTAAGTGCTCTTGTCGAGTAGTAAATCAATATCAATATGTTGTTGCATTTCACTGGCTAAACGATCCAGTTCCTGTTCGCGTAAGCTTTCATAATCAAAGTTTTCTATATCTTGCAAACCTGCCCAGTTTAATAAACTGTGAAGAGCCGTTTCTTTATCAAACAAACCATGTAAATATGTCCCGATGATTTGTCCATCTTTCGAGATCACACCATCAACTTTATCCTTTAATTTCACAGCCGGGTGACTTAAAGCCGGCCCTTTCGATGTGCACATATGAATTTCATAACCTGTTACAGCTGCATTGTCCCAGATGAATTGTCCCTCAACACGAGTCAGTTGTTTTTGTGTTTCTAATACGGTTTCAAAATCAAGTAAGCCTAATCCTGCCCCACTTCCTGCCGGACCTTCGATACCATTTGGGTCATGCAGTTTCTGGCCTAACATTTGGTAACCACCACAGATGCCGATGAGCTTACCGCCATAACGTAAATGTTTCTGGATATGTTCTTGCCAGCCTTGTTGTTTTAACCAATCGAGATCACTTTGTACGCTTTTACTCCCGGCCAAAATAATTACATCGGCATCAGATTTCATTTGACCTGTGGTAATAAATTGTAAGTTAACTTGTGGGTGTAAGCGTAAGGCGTCAAGATCGGTATGGTTTGCAATATGAGGGAATACCGGGACAACAATATTGATTATTTTCTGCGAGTTTGAATCATCGATAACCTGGGCTGTCGTTACACTGTCTTCTGCTTCAAGATGAAATCCATGTAAATAGGGTAATACACCAAAAACTTTTTTATGTGTTTTATCTTCAAGCCAATCTAATCCGGATTGTAATAAGCTGATATCACCACGAAAGCTGTTAATAATAAATCCGAGGGTGCGCTGTTGTTCTGAATCAGATAATAAATCAAGTGTACCAGTGAGGTGAGCAAATACACCACCTCGGTTAATGTCACCAACAATAATGACCGGGCAATCAACTTCTTCTGCAAAGCCCATATTAGCGATATCACGATCGCGTAAATTTATTTCAGCAGGGCTGCCAGCACCTTCAACAATAATCCAGTCGTATTGTTCTTTAAGACGGTTATAAGATTCTAAGACCGCTTTCATGGCGGTAGTTTTGTACTCATGATAATCCACAGCAGAAAGGTTGGTGACGGCATGACCATGCACAATAACTTGTGCTCCGGTGTCTGAATTAGGTTTGAGTAAAACAGGATTCATGTCAGTGTGTGGCTCAAGTCCTGCTGCGAGTGCCTGTACTGCCTGAGCCCGACCAATTTCACCGCCATCTACCGTGACAGCACTATTCAGCGCCATATTTTGTGGTTTGAAAGGGACAACTTTTTCACCACGATTTTTTAATATGCGACACAAACCTGCAACGAGGGTGCTTTTTCCGGCATCAGAGGTGGTGCCCTGAATCATTATTGTGCGTGTTTTTCTCATAGCGATATTTTGACATTTTTGTGCCACAAAGGACACTAAGCACTCAAAGACAACAATTAACCACGGGGAACACAGGGTTACAGGGGGAAGTCATATTTTTTATTGGTTGGATTTCAGGCTAATTTCAATGAATATATTAGTGGGTGTCTGTTTGATAAAAAATCGGTTATAGAGAGTCATTGCGAAAACGAATTAGTTTCGTGTCGGCTTAGTTGACCTAGATGAGTATTGTGTTTTTGTAGGTTGGACTTTAGTCCAACGAACATCTTTTAATCACTATTTATATATGAAAAACAGATCTAAATTAATCTCACATTTTTTTATGGCTAAAATTTCCCCGTGAACCCTGTGTTCCCCGTGGTTTATCCTTTAAAATAGTTTAATGATAGTTTCCGTTATTATTGTAATTGCCCTCCTGATTGATGCTATTTTTGGTGAACCTCGCCGTTGGCATCCTTTGGTTGGTTTTGGGAATATCGCAAGTGCTTTAGAAAACAAACTTAATAAAGCTTCGGAAAAACATCATTTTTCATCATATATAAGAGGTCTTGCAGCATGGACTCTTATGGTTCTGCCCTTTGTGCTTATTGTTTGGTTTTTACAACAGTCACTGCAACAAATACATCCTCAGATTGAAATTATAATCGGTATAGTTTGCTTAACAATTGCAGTAGGTACCAAAAGTCTTATGCAACATGCCCAGGCGGTAAGTGTTGCACTAAAGAAGCAGGATCTTGTGCAAGCAAGAAAACAAATTGCGATGATGGTGAGTCGTGATACTTCAAACAGTGATGAAGTTGCGATTAATCAGGCGACAATTGAGTCTGTCTTAGAAAATGGTAACGATGCTATTTTTGCGGCTATCTTCTGGTTTATTATCTTTGGTGCGCCGGGTGTGGTGTTGTATCGTTTAGCAAATACTCTCGACGCTATGTGGGGATATAAAACGGAGCGCTTTACGTATTTTGGCTGGGCAGCAGCTCGAATAGATGATGGTTTAAACTGGTTTCCTGCTCGAATAACCGCATTAAGTTATGCGCTTGCAGGTAGTACCTTAAGTGCATGGTCGTGTTGGCAAAAACAGGCAAAACATTGGCATGGTATTAACCCGGGTGTGGTGATGGCAAGTGGCGCAGGAGCATTAAATGTTTCTCTTGGAGGTTCCGCAACATATCATGGTCAAGTTATAACACGACCTGAATTAGGTTGTGATAATTCACCGCAAGTCGATGATATTAATCGTGCAATCAAGTTGGTTTATAAAAGTATCGCCATTTGGATGCTGGTGATAGTAATAGGGGAATATATTTTTGTCACTCAATAATGAATTTAAACCTAAGGGACTCGCGCATGGCGGAAGAATTTTAGCTGCGGCTAAAAAATATGCTATCCCTGAAAATGAATGGCTGGATTTATCAACCGGTTTAAATCCAAATGGCTGGGCTGTTCATGATGTACCCGCATCAATATGGCAGGCTTTACCGCAAGAAGATGATGGCTTACAAACAGCTGCATGTGAGTATTATGGGTGTGAAGTGTGTTTGCCTATCGCAGGATCACAAGCGGCTATTCAAACATTACCGACTTTACGTTCTTTATCCAGTGTCGGTGTTATATCGCCAACCTATGCTGAGCATGAGTATAACTGGAAACAAGCTGGGCACACTGTTATTCAATTACATGAAGAAGATGTTGAACAGCAGCTTGAAAATATCGATATTTTGGTGGTTATTAATCCAAATAATCCAACAGGAAAAATGATCCCTGTTCATAAATTATTAAGCTGGCATCAGCAGCTTTCAACTAAAGGTGGCTGGTTAATTGTTGATGAAGCTTTCATGGATGTCACACCTGAAAATAGTTTACTTTCAACCGGTATTAAACCTGGCTTAATTGTATTGCGTTCACTAGGTAAGTTTTTTGGTTTAGCTGGCGTGCGCTGTGGTTTCGTAATAAGTGATAAAGAATTATTACAGCGATTAGCAAATAAACTCGGTCCATGGACATTAACCGGGCCAACACGTTACATTGCTAAACAAGCATTACGTGATAAATCATGGCACATACAAATGCGAAATGCTTTAAATGAATCTGGTAACCGCTTATATCAATTGTTAACAGAAAATGAGTTGAGACCAACAGGCGGAACAGCTTTGTTTCAATGGTTATATCATCCTCAGGCAAAAGAAATTTATGAAGCCTTTGCCAGAGAGGGAATATTAATTCGCTATTTTGAAAAACATCGTACTGTTAATGCAATAACATCTCAAGCAAGTCTTCGTTTTGGCTTGCCTGTAAATGAAGAACAGTGGTTACGATTAAGCAAAGTATTAACTAAGATAGTTGATGTGACAGAAGATAATAAAGAGAAAATAAAATCTTATGTTTAAGCAATTAAATATTTTACTTTTAAGTTTAGGTTTAATGACTGCTGTACAGGCCGATGTCAGTGTAAAGGATGATCAGGGAAATATTGTTAGTTTACAACAACCCGCAAAACGTATTATCAGTCTTGCGCCACATATTACTGAATCTTTGTTTGCTGCTGGAGCGGGTGACAAAATTATCGGTGCCGTCTCATATAGTGATTATCCTGAAGCAGCAAAAAGGATCCCCCGCGTAGGCGGCTATCCTTCAGCTGATTTAGAAAAAATTATTTCACTTAAACCTGATTTAGTCATCGCCTGGCCTTCAGGTAATAATCTTAAGCAAGTTGATAAATTAACGACATTTGGTATTAAAGTTTTTATGAGTGAGCCACGTTATCCAAAGGATATTGCTAAAACAATACAACGTTTTGGTGTGCTGGCAGGTACGAATAAAATTGCTAATAAAACTGCGAATGAATTTTTAAAACATTATGAATCATTAAAAGAAAAATTTTCACACAAGGAAAAAGTAAAAGTCTTTTATCAGATATGGAATAAACCCATAATGACCATTAGTGGTAATCACCTAATATCTGAAATTATCACGCTTTGTGGTGGTGAAAATGTCTTTGCTGATCTTAAGATATTAACACCACGTATATCGCTTGAATCCGTACTTGCTTCGAAAGCAGAAGCGATTATTTCAGGTGGTATGGGTAAAGCTCGTCCGGAATGGTTAGAAGAATGGAAAGCATGGCCTGAACTACCGGCAGTTAAAAATGCACATCTTTTTTATATTGATCCAGCATTAATGCAACGGGTTGGACCAAGGATTTTAAATGGTGCAGATAAACTTTGTGAGTTATTAGAGCGAGCCAGAAACTAAACCTTATTATTTAATGTAGATTGCCTTTATAGCAGCAAGACAATCTACATTTTTTCATCTGCTTTCATATTAGCAACCGTCATCTTCAACTAAAACATTTCCTAATTCATCAACTTCAGGCTCCCCTAAATCGTCAGTAATAACAATTCGGGTGAACATCATGTTTTCGATGCGGTCAAAGTTTTCATTCAGTGCTTGAGCAACTGTTGTGTCACGAAGACCGTCATAAATCATGATTTGACCATTGTGTTCTTTTAGCTCTTGTTTTTGGGTAGGTTCAAATAAGCGGTTCATTTGCCATTTGTCAGCAGAATCTAATAAAGCGATTTCTATATTTTCTGCCTCATCAGCAATTGCTAAATTACTAAATAATAGTGCAGAAAAAGTAGCGATTAAAGTAACGGATTTAATTAGTGAATTGTGGTTATTTGTATTTTGCATGATGATTCTCCTGAACTATATTTATGTTATGTTTGTGTTGTTTCTTAAAGCTAAAGTTAGCCTGAAGTGAGGAGTTTTTTGCGGCGATAAGCTTATGCTTTAACGACGTTTTCCCGACATAAAAACGACGAAAGTCATAAAAACAAGGTGAAACGACGATGCTGAGTGATTCTGAGAGTAAAAGTGCGTCTTTTAACGGTAATTTTATAGTTGGAGATTGGACTGTTGAGCCAAATACCGGCTATTTGAGTAACGGAGAGGATAAAATCAAACTCGAACCCCGTGTTATGAGTCTGCTGGTCTGTTTGGCAGAAAAAGACGGGGAAGTCATTTCAAGGGAGGAACTTGAAGCAAAAGTTTGGCAGGGAAGTGTGGTTGGCTACGATGCGCTAACCAGTGCAATGATTAAATTACGAAAAGCATTCCATGATAATTCTAAACATCCTACAGTCATTGAGACTGTGTCTAAAAGAGGCTACCGTCTAATCGCAAAGGTTAGTCATGAAAAAAATGAAGTAGCATCAATTGAAAACCATCCAACCCCACTAGAAATTGAAAAATCTAATAATCTCATATTTCGAATAGAGTTTTGGATGGGCTTGTTTTTTATCGCGCTGGGGCTAAGTTTCTTCCTGTTCAACTGGAATGCTACTTTCAGTTCAGTTAAATCAGAGTCTAAAAACATACCTGCCATTTTAGTACTGCCATTCGTGAATATGAGTGGTAAAACTGAGCAGGATTATTTTACCGATGGGATAACTGAAAATGTTATTACTGATTTATCTCATTTATCCGCATTACGTGTTATGGCGAGAAACACTTCATTCAGATTAAAAAATCAGACAATTGATCCGATTAAAATTGGAAAGGAACTGGAAATTGCGTATTTGTTACAGGGTAGTGTTCAAAAATCGTCAAATAATATTCGTATAAGTGCACAACTTATTGATACCTCAAATGGTTATCAGGTCTGGGCAGAAAAATATGATCGAAAATTAATTGAAATTTTTGAAGTTCAGGATGATGTTACACAACAAATTGTCAAAGCTCTTGCGGTTAATTTAACAACTCAGGAAAAGGCGGCTTTGGATCATAGTCCAACTAATAATCTAGAAGCGTATGATCAGTTTATGTTGGGACAAAGGCTTTATACTGAAAGAACAAAAGAAGCAAATACACGTGCGAAGGATGCGTATCGAAAATCAATTCATTTAGATGAAAATTATCCAAGACCTTATGGTGGCTTAGCGGTAGCAAAAATTAGGGGCGTTAACGCAAATTGGTCAGATAGTCCGCAAGCAGATTTAGATCGTGCGTTAGAGTTAGCTGTAAAAGCAACTTCATTAAAAAATTCTGCTCAACATGCATATTGGGCATTAGGTTTTGTACATTTGTATCGCAGGGAATATCCACAGGCAATTAAAGCGGTTGAACAATCAATAAAAATTGCTCCCAGTTATGCAGATGGTTATGGTTTACTTTCACTTATAGAAAATACACTGGGGAATGGCGAGAAAGCACTAGAGTTAATTAATAAGGGAGTATCACTTAACCCATATTATACTTACGATTATCCCTATAATATTGGACGAGCTTACTATGCTATGGGGCAATACGAACTTGCAGAGAAATATCTTCTTCAGGCATTAGAACGAAATGAAAATGCTGTACCGCCTCGATTATTTCTTAGTG
>DAOVYB010000100.1 GCA_030635835.1 Gammaproteobacteria bacterium | reverse complement strand
ATCACCTGCCACTTGATGGTTGCTTCGGTCATGTTTTCTGCATTAATAAATGTTTTTAATAAATGAATTGAAGAAATACCGATTAATGCCATGGATAGTTTTATTTTCATTGTCGCGGCATTTACATGCGATAACCATTCAGGCTGATCGGGGTGTTCTTTAAGGTTCAAACGAGAAACAAAGGTTTCATAACCACCAATAATGACCATGATCAGAAGGTTAGCAATCATCACTACGTCGATTAAACCCAGAACAATTAGCATAATTTCAGCTTCACCAATCTTGTTTGCAATAGAAACAAGGTGAACCAACTCCACCATGAAGTGATAGACATAAACACCCTGGGCAACGATTAAACCAAGATAGAGTGGCGCTTGTAACCAGCGGCTCCAGAAAATCATTTGCCCCATAATCGACAGTGATGTTTTACGTACATTATTTTCGATAGTATTCACATAAACCTCTAAGTTAAATCAGGATAATAAAAAATTGTTATTTAGTTGCCACAGCAACGGTATAGTTAGGGCCTTGTTTGAGTTTTTTATAATTACCAAAAACTTCTTCAAAGTTGCGTTTAATATATTTACGTAACCCGGTGATAGTCACAACATAAATTTTGCCGCCAGGATTCATTTGTTTGTAAGCGTCATGTAAAAAAAGACTTAACATTTCATTGCCGACTTTTGCAGGAACATTTGAGACCACAACATCAAATTTGCGTTTAGTAATCTGATCAAAACCGTTACTTAACAAAGCTTCAGCATTAGTGATTTGATTGAGTTCAGCATTTATATTGCTGTATTCCACGGCTTTAAAATCTTTATCCACTAAGGTAGTTGAGCCTTTGGGGGCAAGTTTTGCCATGGTTAAACCGATTGGACCATAACCACAACCAAGATCAAGACAATCATCACTTTCGTTAATCTCAAGATATTTCAGTAACAATAAGGTGCCTTCGTCAATATTACGTGGTGAAAAAATTCCCCAGGTAGAGTGAAAGACAAAAGGAATACCTTTTAATGTTTCATTGAAGACAATATCTTCACGTAATTGTTTTATTTCTTTATCTGTAAGCATCTTGATGTTATCTATTTGGCTGTCATGTCGGTTAGTTGAACGTTGTGGTAAAGCAAATGATCACCCAGGTGATCATGTTTGAGTCTGGATATTCCTGCATTATTTACTTTAATCCGGTAAAGCCCTATTGGTGCAGTATGTAAGGCATTTGCAATAATTGCACGGTTTACGCCAGCGTGCGCCACAATTAATATATGTTGGCCTGCATATTTTTCAATAGTGTTGTTATATGCATTACTGACACGTTTAATAAAACCATTTATATTTTCAGCTCCCGCCGGGCGAGAATTAACAGGGTCATGATAAAATGCATTATATTCTTCTGAGTTATCCGCTTTGAGTTCATCTGGCGTACGACCTTCCCAGCTACCAAAGCCCACTTCTTTAAAATTTTCTTCCGTAGCACAGGGGATTTTGTAAACATCCATTAATGCTTCAGCAAAGGCAATACAACGCTCTAAAGGTGAAGTAACAATTTGATCCCAGGGAGCATCATCGCCAACAGCATCCCACATTTGTTGCCAGCCATTTTCAGTTAACGGGTCGTTAATGCTGTGGCCACGAAAAGCCCGCCCACCTTCAGGTTCACCGTGGCGAATAAGATCGATAATTGTTTCTGGTATGTTGGACATAAATGGGAAGATTAAAAAATTATTTACCACAGAGGGCACGGAGGTACACAGAGGTTTTTAAATAAAAAATATTTTCTCTGTGCACCTTTGTGTCCTCTGTGGTTCAATTTTTTTAGTTAGTCTGTTTTACTTAATTGTAATTTAAGTTCTTCAGCTAAAGTTAGCGCATCGTCAATGTTTGAAGACAAGACATTAAAATGGCCCATTTTACGCCCCGGGCGCGCTTCATGTTTGCCGTAAAGGTGAAGCTTCACATTCGGATGATCAAGCAGCTTTTGCCATTTCGGCGCATTTCCACCATGCCAGATGTCACCTAACATATTAATCATAACTACTGGTGAAAGCAGGCGGGTATTACCTAAAGGTAAGCCACAAACGGCACGCACTTGTTGTTCAAACTGATCCGTAACACAGGCATCCAGAGTGTAGTGGCCGCTATTATGAGGGCGGGGTGCAATTTCATTGACCAGTAGCTCACCATTGGAAATGAAAAACTCAACAGCCATGAGACCAACATAATCTAAAGCAGTGGCAATTTGTTTTGCCATATCTAAGACTTTGCTTTCTAATTCTTTGTCTATGCGGGCAGGAACAACACTAACATCAAGAATGCCATCTTCATGAATATTTTCTGCGACAGGGTAACAACTTACTTCACCTTCCAGACCTCGCGCTAATACTACCGAGACTTCAATATCCAATGGCATGCGTTGTTCTAAAACACAGGCTTCACCGTTGAGTGCTTTCCACGCATTTTCAATATCATTTTCAGCTTTAACGCTAAACTGGCCTTTTCCATCATAGCCAAAACGTGACACTTTCAGGATAGCCGGTGTACCAATTTGTTCGATTCCTGATTTCAAATCTTCGAGAGAATGAATAACGGCAAAAGGCGCAGTTGGAAAACCATTGTCTTTTAAGAAGTTCTTTTCGTGAATACGATCCTGAGTAATGGTCACGGCTTGGGCGCCAGGACGAACCGGGCTGGTTTCTGCCAAAGCCTCTAAAGTTGAAGCAGGAACGTTTTCAAATTCTGTGGTAACAACATCACAGCTTGTAGCAATGGTCTCGAGTGCCGATTGATCAGCGTAATCTGCACAAAGGTGAGTGGTTGCTAACTTACCTGCAGGACTATTTTTATCCGGGTCGAGTACCAGCACTTCATATCCCATTGTGCGTGCAGCAATAGTGAACATGCGGCCTAACTGGCCACCACCGAGCATTCCCAGGGTACTTCCCGGAAGAATTTTATTCGGGATATCAGAGCTTATTTTCATACTTTTGGTAATTTCATGGCGCGAACTTTAGTACGCTGTTTTTTGCGGAAAGTATTCAGTTTTTTGGCATACTTTTCGTCGTTATTGGCCAGCATTGATACTGCAAACAAGCCCGCATTCGCAGCACCAGGCTCACCAATAGCGAAAGTAGCAACAGGAATACCCTTGGGCATTTGAGCGATTGAAAGCAGTGAATCTAGTCCTTTTAAGGCACGAGAGGTCACAGGAACGCCCAAAATAGGCACAATTGTTTTAGAGGCAAGCATGCCAGGTAAATGAGCTGCACCGCCAGCACCGGCGATAATCACCTGAATACCACGCTCCGCGGCAGTTTCTGCGTATTCAAACAATAAATCTGGAGTACGGTGAGCAGAAACGACTTTAGATTCGAAAGGTACGCCAAAATCTTTGAGCATTTCACATGCCTGGCTCATGACTTTCCAGTCACTATTGCTACCCATTACTACGCCGACGATTGGTTTTTTACTCATTTTAAGCCTTCTAAATCCTGTTTTTATATAGAGGGAATCGGTAATTTTACCAGTTTATTCAGCTAGATTCATGCAAAGTTTGACTAATATTGGAGCGCTGTATTTTGAGGGATAACTACAAATTGCTTTTTTTACCTAATAGGTAGGCAGCCATTAATGCTTGTTTCAACTCATCATGTTGAGAAAAATCTTTTATATTTAAGTGCTCTTCAGCAACAGAAAGTAATTCATTAAGCGTTCTGTTTTCTTGCCAACTTAAGGTGAAGGCATCGATATCAAGCGCATCATCGGTAATAAAATCTTTGATTAAACCTTCTGCGTCACTATATTTAATTTCTTCTGCTTGCATCATTTCGTATTCATAAGAATACATATCAAAATTATTTTCTTTAGCTATCATTTGGCAAAGATCAGGAAGCTTACCCGTCGCTTTAATATAACGATCTAATTCAATCGTGATAGAAGGGGTGTGTCTTTCGCCTTTAAATGAGAAATGAATGGATGCTGTAACGATATTTTTCATGGAGAACCTTAAAAGATTGAACCACAGAGGACACGGAGGTACACAGAGGAAAAGATAATATTTAATATCGATTATCACTTTAAAATGAGTTTGGATGGGAAGGCTTTGAGTTTTT
>DAOVYB010000025.1 GCA_030635835.1 Gammaproteobacteria bacterium | reverse complement strand
AGTCATAACCTAAACCCAGACGTTTAAGTTGTGCCCGCATATAATCAATATTTTCACGCGTCCATTTTGCCGGTGGCACATTATTCTTAATGGCGGCATTCTCAGCAGGCAAACCAAACGCATCCCAGCCCATTGGCTGTAAGACATTTTTTCCCTGCATACGCTGATAGCGACTAATCACATCACCAATGGTGTAATTGCGCACATGCCCCATATGCAAACGTCCACTGGGGTAGGGGAACATCGAAAGACAATAATATTTTTCTTTATTTGGGTCTTCGACCGCTTTAAAAACCTTATTCTCTTCCCAGTAGCTCTGGATTTGTTCTTCTATTTGTTCGGGTTTATATTCTGATTCCATAAAACTCTGCTATATCTTTGATTTATATACAAATATTATTTACAGACAAAATGCCGGCAAATACGGAAATTAAAGGTGTAAGGATACAGCACCGAAGGAATACTCCACAATAAAACTCTGATATAGATCAGTGCTTGTTTTCAAATAACACCTCTCAAGTTATGTTTTTGTCGGTCGCTAATGACTATAGATTAAGTACATGTCTATTCAAGTCTGATTCACGCTTGCAATATATGTCAGTACTGCTTCTTTAAACTGACAGCTTTACTTCTTAAGGAAAAATTATGTTCGGCAATATTAATACGGGTAGTTTGTTCTGGAAACTTGCTCTTCCCGTCATCGCATTATTTACTCTCACAATTGTTCTACTAAGTTTTTACATCCCCAATCAGATAGAGAAAAGAGCTGTTGAAGGAGCTACATCTGCTTCAAAACAAACCGCAAAGCAATTTAAAGTTCTGCGCAAATATTATGTGCAAAATATCGTGAATAAAGTAAAAGCAGGTTCTGACATGAGACCGGCAATTAATCATAAAGATAATCCCAATACTTTCCCATTACCTGCGACAATGATCCACGATTTAAGTGCGCTGCTAAAAAATGAGGGGACAACGGTCAACCTTTACAGTGCCTATCCTTTTCCTAATCGTAAATCCAGAGTTCTGGATAGCTTTCAAACTAAAGCCTGGGATTATCTGGTTAAAAATCCAAAAAGTGTTTTTGTTGAGGAAATACAGAAAAAAGGAAAATCAGTTGTTCGAGTGGCCGTTGCAGATACCATGGTCGCCCAGGGCTGTGTGAGCTGCCACAATTCTCATCCTGATACCCCCCGAACAGACTGGAAGTTAGGTGATGTACGCGGTATTTTAGAAATTAACAGTGATATTAGTGAACAAGTTGCAGCAAGTGCATCAACTGGCACAAAAATTATTTTTGCACTGCTTGGAACACTATTATTTATCGTCGCCTCAATCTACTTTGTATATAAAATTGTGGTCGCAAGAAAGCTTGCCGTACTCGATAAAAGCATAAATGATCTGGCAACGGGAAGTAGTGACTTAACCCAACGCCTTGATGAAAGTGGCAACGATGAAATTTCTCACCTTGCCAGTGGCTTCAATAAATTCCTTGAGAATCATAGAATATTTATTAAAGACATAGTCAGTGCTGCCCAACAGTTATCTGAATCATCATCTGAGATGTCCAGGGTTACCGTACAGGCAAAAGAAGACTCAACAGAACAAAAGAGTCAAATTGGCATGGTTGCAACCGCCGTTCACGAGATGGCCACGACGATTCAGGAAGTGGCAAGTAACACCGTCACAGCTGATGAATCTGCACGCAATGCCAGGGATGAAACATCTTCAGGATTACAGGTTGTAGAAGAGAATATTCGTATTACCAATACCCTATCCGATGAGATCGAAAAAGCTGCCGAAGTCATTCAGTCACTAAAAACCGATAGCGAGAGCATTGGTACTGTGCTGGATGTTATCCGAGGAATCTCGGAGCAAACAAATTTACTCGCCCTAAATGCAGCCATTGAAGCGGCTCGTGCCGGTGAGCATGGTCGAGGCTTTGCCGTGGTTGCTGATGAAGTAAGAACACTTGCCAGCAGAACACAGGAATCAACCATTGAAATACGGGAAATGATTGAGAGGCTACAACAAGGTGCCGATAGTGCTGTGACCGTGATGGGAGGAGGAATCGAAACAGTCAGTGCCAGTGTAAAACAGGCAATCCAAACTGGAGAAACGCTTAAATCTATTACCTCAGCAGTAAACAACATTTCGGATATTAATGCACAGATTGCCGGCGCTATAGAAGAACAAAGCGTTGTAGCAGAAGACATAAATAAAAATGTTGTCTCAGTTGATAATCTTGCACAACGAGGGGATGAAGCATCTACCCATATTGCCTCATCAAATCAACAGCTAAGTCAGTTGGCAGAAAATCTGGCTACACAGGTGAGTCGGTTTAAAACCTGATTTTTACTCATTTAATTCTGATTAACTTTAACAGCCTCCCCTTTTTATAAAAGGGAAGTTGTTAGCTTTAAGCTAAATTTTTTCTACCCCAACCAATTAAAGTTTTGATAATACTGTCCTTAGTACTCTTTACACTTATATGTGTTAGCTCTTTTAAATAGTTATCCGCATTATTTTTGATCCTGATTAATATTTTACTCCTATAAAACTCTGATATAGATCAAAGCTTGATAGTAAAAATTATGTTTCTATACTTATAAGTAGAGACCAATAAAGTGAGGTATACAGCCATGGATACAAATGAAACTCGCGATAAACTCCTCAAAACCTATCATACGATGTTAGATCAAATAAAAGAGCTTTGGCATAACGCGGAAGAAAAAGCATTACCAACATTATCAGAAAATATTGAAAAAGCGGGTAATAAAGCTTCTGATTTAGGTGAGCTAACAAAAGAGGAAGTTGAAAAAATTGGCGACTATATAAAACGTGACCTTGAAGATGCGGGTAACTATTTATCTGAATATGTCGCCAAAAACGGGCCAGAACTGGAAAACTGGGTAAAAGATGAACTTGAGTTTGCTGAAACACAATTTGCTGAAATGTTTGCTAATCTTGCCGATAAAACCCGCTTAGAATTAGATGAATTAGCAGAGCGCGCACGTCAGGTTGGAGTATGGCATACCGGAGAAATTACAAATGTGGGAGTGCTTTACTGTCAAAACTGCGACGAGGTTTTACATTTTAAAAAACCGGGTCATATTCCTCCTTGTCCAAAATGCAAAGGAACAGTATTTAAAAAAGTTTTCAACAAGACCACATAAACTGAGGTACTATTGCCTGATATTCTAATAATATTAATGAAATTATTTTGATTAATTTAATAATAAAACTAAAAAACACATTAGGCATTAATAACACCGTCAGCACAGCAGAAAAGCTGGCTTCCACCTTTGGTGGGATTACCGGTATTTTTCTTATTGCCTGGATTAGCTTTCAGTTTACCGGTTCCAGTGGTGCCGCACTTATAGTACCGTCAATGGGTGCATCCGCTGTTCTGGTCTTTGGTGTACCACATGGCAAACTCTCACAACCATGGGCATTATTTGGTGGACATATGGTTTCAGCCATTGTCGGCGTAACATGCTATCAACTCGTACCCGATATATTTCTTGCCGCAGGTCTCGCGGTAGGATTAGCTATTGGTGCGATGCATGTCCTCAACTGTATTCACCCACCAGGAGGGGCAACTGCCTTAGCAGCCGTTATTGGTGGTCCCGCAATTAATGCTTTAGGTTTTGAATATATACTCATACCTGTGTTGCTCAATACCGTGATTATTTTCAGCACAGCTTTTGTATTTAACAGTTTCTTCCCCTGGCGCCGTTACCCAACCAGCATGATGCGCTTTACAGACACGCCACCAATAGACGAAAAAAAACCATCACGCTATATTGAAAAGGAACATATCGAACGCGCACTGTCCGATATTGATTTAGTTGTCGATCTTAATGTTGATGATCTGCAACAACTTTTTGCTTTAACACTTGAACACGCAGAAACACCTACGTTCTCTACTCAGCAAATAATACTGGGACATTATTACACCAACAGCAAACATGGTGCTGAGTGGTCAGTTCGCCAGATTATTGATGAATCACAATCAGATGATCCTAAAAAAGACATGGTGATTTATCGTGTTGCAGAAGGTTTTAGATTACAAAGTGCGGATAGCTGCACCCGTGCTGAATTTGCTGCATGGGCTAACAGAGAACTTTATTCAACAAGCAAGTAATAATGCTGATAATGTCAAACAGCTTGCAGTAAGACCTGCATTTTAAAAAACATTTACAATTTTGGGCTCTTCGAAATCTTTCATCCATAACTTAAGTTTTGCCGGGGCATCAAAAATAGTTTTACCCTTTGGTATGTAGATGAAGTTGTCAGAATACGCGACCAGACCAACCCATACACCCGTAGTTGAAGATAACGCCATAAATATACTATTACCTGATGCCATAGGATCGAAACCTTCACTGGGATTAGCACTATAAGGTCCCGAAAGAATATAACTATTATTATCAAACTCATCTGTTTGAATTTCATAACTTCCTGTATCGGTAAGATGGCGTTTCATTACCCCACCTAACCACAATCCCAGTCCGCTATCTAACGGATTAAAATATAATTTTATTTTTTGTTTTTTTTGCGCAACATTCACATCATAAAAAGTCGAGTAACCTAATTGACCCGTTTGCCAAACGTTATAATCTTTTAATATGTTTAATGCGAGCAAACGTTTACCATAATGTCGTCGCAAGCAATAATTTAACTCATTATTACTTTGCTGCTTACATTGTGAATTTCTCTTTTTCATCCATCGTCTTTGTTCAGTCTTGAGACGTTTTTGATTTTTACCTGATAATCTTTTTCTCAAAATCTTATAAAGACTACCCAGTCTTTTATCTGCCGCAGCAAGCACTTTAGAATCACATATTGCGACTTCAATTTTTGTCGATGATTTAGCACAATTAAAACCCGCTTTGTAATATAACTTTTGTGCTTTTGGTACAAAGTACTTTATAGCCTCGGGTTCTTCATCATAAGAATCCAGTTCACAACCCGATAAAGCAAGTGTTTTGTTTTTATCGCTAATTAAAAGTTGTAGTTTAAGCTTACATTGTTTACCTCGATAAAAATAATCTACAAATGCAATATTTTTTTGAGAAATTTTTACTGTTCCATCAAAGCTTATTCCATTAATCCCAATGCCTTCATCATAGAAAAAACCGGGTTCCGCCTTAGCTTTACTCTTGATTTCTAACGACATATATTTATTTTTATCATTAATTTTCCATTCGCCAACCCAGTCATTATTTGCGGCGTATGCTGTACTACTAATTATATAAAACAGGAATAGCAGATATTTATATTTCATGATTTCAAATCCTGAGAGTGATGTTTTTTATGAACGTAATAAATAATACTTCCAGCAAAACCTAATAATAGTATTAATAAAATAACTGAATTTCCCCAACGAACATAAGGTGTGGCACCCGTTCGTGGCTGAACAAATCCAGTGACGACATGCGCCTTAAACTGAGGCGAACGGGACATGATATTACCTTTAAAATCAATCAATGCAGAAACACCATTTGTGGTTACCCGCATCACATCACGTCCTGTTTCCAGTGCACGCATTTGTGAGATTTGTAGATGCTGATGAGGTGCAAACGAGTCACCATACCAGGCATTGTTACTGGCATTTAATATCAGGGATGCTTCGGGTAAAAAACGAATTAAATCTTCACCAAAAGCATCTTCATAACATATAGTCGGCGCAATTTTTTGTCCTGCTGCCAGTAGTAACTTTTGCTTATATTGTCCCGCTGTAAAACCTGACATCGGTAAATCAAAAAAGTCAATTAAGCCTCGCAGCAGCGAAGAAAATGGAAGATATTCACCAAAAGGAACAAGGTGGTTTTTATGATAAAACTGTTGTTTATTATTAACTGTATTGATTGCCATTAAACTACTGAAATACTCATCTTTTTCCCGATCCAATACCGGCAAACCCAAAATAATATCGGTGTTATGTTTTTTCGCTTCGTTAGCAAGAGGAAGCAACACACTTCGATTTAACTGATGATGAAAAATCGTTAATGAATTTTCTGGCCAGAGAATAATATCACTGTCCCAATTTTCCCGAGTTAATGACAGGTAACGCTGTTTTCGTTTTTCAAAATGTTCCGGATCCCATTTTGTTTCTTGTTCGACATTACCCTGAACCAAACTGACTTTAACAGGCTCACCAGTTTTTTCTGACCAGTCAATTTGAGATAAAGCATATCCTGTTATCCAGATTGTCATAACACTTAATAAAAAAGAGAGACTCTTTTTATAGTTCGTACTATTGTTTAGAAAAATCACAAGTAATAATGATGAGCTTAAGGCTGTTAACCATGATATTCCATAAACACCTAATACAGAGGCGTAACCTGACAGGCTACTACTTGTTTGACTATAACCTAAACTTAACCATGGAAATCCTGTCAGGAACCAACCACGAAACCATTCAAGTAAAAGCCAGAATAAGGGGAATACAACAATAAGAATTATTCTTCGGTTGAGAATATGAAGTTTTCTAATAAATAAAACACTTAGATAGCCTTGCAATGCAATATATGCAGCCATCAAACTAATACCGATAAAGGTTAATATTGCTGATGCAAATATAGAGCTTAAGCCAAAGACATATATCGCGACAAAACCCCATGAAACACCAACACCAAAAAAGCCCATTCCAAACCACCAACCTAGCCAGGCTGCACGACGTGGTGATGCAAATAAAAATGAATAAAAAAGTACGGCAGGACTTAAAACTGAAATAAGATAATAATCTAGCGGAGAAAATGCGAGCGCTAACAATGCACCAGCAATAAAAACAATGAAATAGCCTATTCGCGAAGATGCGAATAATGAAGGATTTTTTTCTACTCCCTCAGAGTCAGTTTTTATCAACATCGGCAGCTTCCGTTGCCTCATTGTTTGAACTTTGGCTAGTTGAAGATATTTCCAGCAAACTAATCCGGCGATTAGTGGCTCGTAAAATTTTAAACTCCAGACCTTCAATTACAACAGTTTCACCACGTTTCGGCACATGGCCTAACGCATTCATGACAATACCACCAATGGTGTCAAATTCATCATCACTAAAATCCACCTTAAAATGTTCATTAAAGTCTTCAACTGGCGTTATTGCTTTAACCGTTGCACGATCTTTTGTGTGTTCAAAGATATAAGTGTCTTCATCAAAATCATGCTCATCTTCTATTTCACCAACGATTTGTTCGAGTACATCTTCAATTGTTACCATTCCGGCAACACCACCATATTCATCAACAACAATAGCAATATGATTTCGTGTGCTGCGAAACTCTTTTAACAGAACATTAAGACGTTTACTTTCAGGAATAAATACTGCAGGTCGTAGTACATCACGAACGTTAAGTTTTTTATCAACAGCACTAGTCAAATGAGGCAATAAGTCTTTTGCTAATAAAATACCAACGACTTCATCTTTACTATCACCGACGACTGGAAAACGTGAATGTGCAGACGCAACCACCATATCTAATAATTCTTCTTCACTTGAATCCATTTCAAGCACAATCATTTGTGAGCGAGGAATCATAATGTCTCGCACCTGCATTTCAGCAACCTGCAATGCCCCATCGATCATGTTAAAAGCTTCATGATCAATAACATTATTTTTATGTGCTTCATTCAGTACAACTAAAAGTTGTTCACGATCCCTGAGCTCACCTTGCAAGGCTTGTCCTAAACGTTCAACCCAGGTTCTTTGTGATTTAGTTTCATTTCCCGAATGACTCGGCTGTTCTTCACTCATGCTTCTATTTCCCGATAAGGATCGGAATACCCCAGTTGTGATAAAATTTTTATTTCTTTTGCTTCCATTGCTTTTGCTTCATCGTCAGTCAAATGATCATAACCTAATAAATGCAACGTACCATGAACGACCATATGCGCCCAATGTGCTATCTCTTGCTTACCTTGTTCTTTAGCCTGCTGTTTAACGACTTCAGCACAAATAACCAAATCGCCTAATAAATTCAATTCAACTTCAGCGGGCATTTCAAAAGGAAACGATAGAACATTTGTCGAACCTGCTTTATCGCGATATTTCTCGTTTAACTCTGCGCTTTCTTTCTCATCAACAAATCGAATCGTTAACTCGGTATCGCCATGTTGTTCAAACTCAAGCGTTTCATTTGTCCATTTAAGTAAATCTGCATCAGTTGGTAACGCTTCAACCTCACGCTGTATATCTAAACTAATTTCCATTAATGTGTTTTTTCTTCATTCGCATCATAGGCTTCAACAATACGCTGAACTAACTGATGACGCACAACATCCTTTGGCGTAAAGAAACTAAAACTTAAACCATCGACATCAGATAAAAAATCAATGACCTGACGTAAACCGGACTGCTGACCTCGAGGTAGATCAATTTGTGTGACATCACCAGTGACAACCACTTTTGAACCAAAACCAATACGAGTTAAAAACATTTTCATTTGTTCAACCGTGGTATTTTGTGCTTCATCCAAAATAATAAAAGATTCGTTTAGTGAACGGCCACGCATATATGCTAATGGCGCAACTTCAATCACGTTACGTTCCATTAATCGTGCCACTTTTTCAAAACCCAGCATTTCATATAAAGCATCATAAAGTGGTCTTAAATAAGGATCGATTTTCTGTGCTAAATCACCCGGCAAAAAGCCTAATCGCTCACCTGACTCAACGGCCGGCCGCGTTAAAATGATTCGACGCACTTCATCGCGTTCAAGTGCTTCTACCGCAGAGGCAACAGCAAGATACGTTTTACCCGTACCTGCCGGGCCGACACCAAAACTCACATCATAGTCAGCGATGGAGCGTAAATAATGTTGCTGACTAGGACCACGCCCTTTTACCTGACCACGTTTGGTTTGAATAATAACTTCTTCACCAGAACGGGCTTTTGTTTTTACAAGTTGAACAGCACCAGTATCGTGTAAATGTAAATTAACCACTTCAGGTGACAAAGTATTTTTATCTGTTTCAATATACAGTTCGCGTAAGACTTCTTCGGTTTCTTGCGTTGATTTTTTTTTGCCAATAATTCTAAAGTTATTGCCACGATTATTTATCTCAACGCCCATACGACGTTCAATCAAACGCAGGTGCTCATCAAACTGGCCGCACAAATTTGCAAGCCGCTGATTATCAGCAGGTTCTAAGGTAAGATCGAGAGAATGTGCGGAGGTATTCAAAATATAAAATAGTTTTAGGCGTTATTCGCTGAAACAGGGGCAGTTGCTGAATCGGCGCTATCCACCAATTCACCGCGTAAAGAGTTTGGTCGAACTTCTGTTATTTTCACGTTTGCAAAATGACCAATAAGTGATTTATCTGCCTTGAAGTTTACCACACGATTGTTCTCTGTGCGGCCACTGACTTCAGTTTCATCTTTTCTGGAAACACGCGTTACCAGCACACGCTGAATAGAACCCATCATATTTTCACTAATTTGAAGGGTTTGTTGGTTAATTCGCGTTTGTAAGATTTTTAATCGTGCTTTTTTAACTTCATCAGGCACATCATCAGGCAAACTTGAAGCGGGTGTTCCCGGACGTGCGCTATAGATAAAGCTATAAGACAGATCAAATCCCACATCAGCAATCAAATTCATGGTGTCTTCAAAATCCTTATCGGTCTCACCAGGAAAGCCAATAATAAAGTCCGATGAAAAACATAGATCAGGGCGCACTTTTTGTAACTTGCGAATAATCCCTTTGTATTCAAGTGCTGTATGTTTGCGCTTCATTTGCGCCAAAATACGATCAGAACCACTTTGTACCGGTAAATGTAAATGACTGACTAATTCGGGCACTTCAGCATAAACCTGAATGAGATTGTCATTCATCTCAATCGGATGAGAAGTGGTAAAACGAATGCGATCTATACCTTCAATTGCAGCTACATATTGAATGAGTAAGGCTAAATCAGCTACTGAATCGTCATGCATCACACCACGGTAGGCATTCACATTTTGACCAAGTAAATTCACTTCTCGTACACCCTGCTCGGCTAACTGGGCAACTTCGGCAATAATGTCATCAAACGGGCGACTAAATTCTTCACCTCGAGTGTATGGCACCACACAAAAAGAGCAGTATTTACTGCAGCCTTCCATAATTGAGACATAAGCGCTTGCACCATCACTTTTGGGGTCAGGCATGAAATCAAATTTTTCAATTTCAGGGAAGGACACATCAACGACTGATTTATGCTTTTTAGTCGCATCACTCAGCATTTGCGGTAAACGGTGTAGGGTTTGAGGTCCAAAAATCAAATCGACATAAGGCGCACGTTTGAGAATCGCTTCTCCCTCCTGACTAGCGACACATCCGCCTACACCAATCACGAGTTCAGGTCGCTTATCTTTTAATTTGCGCCACATCCCCAAATTAGAGAATACTTTTTCCTGTGCGCGCTCACGAACTGAGCAGGTGTTTAAAAGTAAAACATCTGCCTCTTCGGCGGTATCCGTTAATTCCAGGCCATGGGAGGCTTTTAGTACGTCTGCCATTTTTGCAGTATCGTACTCATTCATCTGGCAACCAAAGGTTCTAATGTGTAATTTGCGCATTTTTTGACCACATATTTCAGGACGGAGAAAGGTATCATTTTGCCCTGGTTTAATCCAGCCGATATCAGCAATTGCAGCCAAAACATCTAAAATTTGTGTCTTTAATTAACCATAATTTAAAAATGCCATAATTTAACCGCTCTCTTCTGAAAAATTTTTTCTCCTCATGCTTTATTTTTATTGGACGATATATTGATGACAAAGAAAAGTTTTCTTAATAAATATCTATGCAAATTTAGTCGGAGCCTTATGCATGAGCGACACAAGAAGTATTTTAATTATTGATGATAGCCGCGTTTCTCGCATGATGGTTAAAGCCATAGTTCAACAACACTACCCTGATGCCCTCATTATTGAAGCGGCTAATGCAGAAGAAACACGTGCTTTAGATATTCAGGATGAATTAACTCATATTATTTGTGACTACAATATGCCAGGAGACGATGGACTTACACTCAGCGAAGAATTAAAAAAACAACATCCTAATACATACATCACATTATTAACCGCAAATGTACAGGCGAGCACACGTAATAAGGCTGAAGATAAAGGTATCTATTTTTCAAAAAAACCCGTCACTGAAGAACGTATTTTATCCATCCTTTCTAAAAGCGGCTCATAAAAATGATTAAACTTAATGACCTTCAGGAAGATATGCTAACCGAGCTTTTTAACCTTGGTATGGGTAATGCCGCATCGGCACTGAGTGAAATGGTATCAGAAGAAATCCTTCTCTCTATCCCCAAAATATCCTTTATGGAAAAATCTGAATTAGCCAATATGCTTGAATCTGATTCTGATGGTCATATAAGTGGCGTTTCACAACAATTTCAAGGCATGATTTTTGGTCAGGCCATTCTTGCTTTTCCAACAGAAAAAAGTCTGGAGCTGGTTCGCTTATTACTACAAGATACTGTGCCACTTGAAAACTTAACCGAGTTTGAAGAAGAAGCATTACTTGAAATTGGAAATATAATTATCAATGCAGGTTTGAGTAGTTTAGTGGATATCTTTAACGATGAAATCACAAGTGAGTTACCTGTTTTTAATTGTGGTACTTGTTCAGAAATTTTAGAAAATACGAATAATGGCATCACAACACACCAAACCGTGCTTTATTTACAGGTTAACTTTACTATTGAAAAGAAAAATATCCAGGGCTATGTCATCTATTTACTTGATGTAGGTTCGATGGAAAATCTGGCAACTCATATTGATATGTATATTTCAAAATTGACGGCTTAATATTTACTGTTTAATAGAATGAATATTACCTCAGAATTACTTACGCAAGCACTAGATTCAACAGTACCCGGCATTATTATTATTGATAGCAAAAATAACATAATATTCTGGAATAAGAGTATTGAAAAAAATTCAATCATTAATAAAGAAGATGCTTTAAATAAAAATTTATTCAGCCTTTTCCCGGAAATTGAAGATAGTCGGATTCATAAAGCAACTAAACTCTGTTTATCTAAAGGCAGTGCTTCTTTTATTTCACATGAGTTTAATAAAAAACCTTTTCCTCTTTATGTCAATGGCGATAAAAATAAACCGTTACGACAAATTATTTACATTAAACCCATACAACTTACAAATAATGAACGTTACTGTTTAATTCAAATTAAAGATTCCACTACCGCAGTATACCGCGAACAACAATTAAGAAAGATGGCACATGAAGCAGAATCACTTTCTAAATTAAAATCAGGATTTGTTTCATCAGTCAGCCATGAATTAAGAACGCCATTAACGTCTATTATGGGGGCGTTAGGGTTACTAAAGTCAGGCATTGAAGATCCTAACTCGAATAATTTTAAGAACATGCTTAAAATAGCTTATAACAACGCTGATCGTCTTTTATTATTAATTAACGATATTTTAGATATCGAAAAAATTGAATCCGGAAAAATGGAATTTAAATTTTCTGAAGTAAATATGAATGATTTAATTGATTCATGTATAAAACAAAACAAAGGATTATCAGATAAATACCAGGTTCATTTCAATTATAGTAACAGTGCATCTTTGCCTTTAGTAAAAGCAGACAAAGATCGTATTATTCAGGTAATGAATAACCTGATGTCTAATGCTGCAAAATTTGAACCTAATGGTGGAACCATTGATATTACAACCAAACTGGAAAATAAGCATATTCTAATTTCAATAACCGATCATGGAACAGGGATTCCAGAAAAATTTAAAGACAAAATATTTCAGGCCTTTACTCAGGCTGATGTAAGTAATACAAAAAATATTGCCGGAACAGGGTTAGGATTAGCGATATCAAAAACGATTGTTGAACATCATAATGGTATAATAAATTTTGACAATAAAGCTAATGGACATACCTGCTTTTATTTCACTATACCTGTTAAAGCAGATTAATAAAGAAGATAAATTTATTTCTGTAAGCTCAGTGTAAAAACCTTAATTAGTTCACACTGAGCTTGCAGAAAATACGATGTGATTACTCGGCAGCCTCTGCCGCAATTTTATGAATACTCAAATCAGCACCCTGGTATTCTTCTTCCTGACTGAGACGAAGACCGACCAGTGCTTTCAACACACCATAAACAATAGCACCACCTAATAACGCAATTGAAATACCAATAACTGTACCGGCTAATTGAGACATGAAAGTCACTCCACCTAACCCACCTAAAGCAGTGCTTCCAAAAATACCGGCAGCAATACCACCCCAGGCTCCACAAAGCCCATGTAATGGCCATACACCGAGAACATCATCAATCTTCCATTTGTTTTGCGCCAGGGTAAATGTCCAGACAAACAAGCCACCAGCAATACCGCCTGTAACTAAGGCACCAAGTGGATGCATAAGATCTGAACCCGCACAGACGGCGACTAAACCAGCTAATGGACCATTATGAACAAAACCCGGATCATTTCGTCCTACCAGCGTCGCAACCAAACTGCCGCCTACCAGTGCCATGAGGTAGTTCACAGCAACTAAACCGGCTATAGCATCAATGGTTTGTGCTGACATTACGTTAAACCCAAACCAGCCAACGGTCAGAATCCAGGCACCAAGAGAAAGAAAAGGAATACT
>DAOVYB010000016.1 GCA_030635835.1 Gammaproteobacteria bacterium | reverse complement strand
GCTCTGAAACAAGGTTTACACACAATAAATCCCAGCTTTCACGATCATATTCGGTTACATCGCCATCATAATATTGTACTTCGATCTCATCCTCGCTATCTAAAGCAACAACTTCAAATAAGCGGTTTTCAATATCACGATACCATAAGCCGACTTCGGGATTACATAATGCAATTGCCATAGTTATTCTCCATAAGTCACCAAAATAAATTAGCACTCACTTACAAAAATAATAGTCACTTAACTCTTACAACATTAGCACTGTCTGCAGAATTTGCACTGTTTCTCATCCCGGAAAATAAATATTTAACAAAAAAAATGCGCCTTATAAAAAAAGACGCATTTAAAGAGTTCGAAATACAGTATGTAATTTACTGCATTGCTTCAGGTGTTGTTGTAGTTTCTGTATCTGGTGTAGCAGCCGGTGTTGTAGCAGGAGCAGTTGCCACATCATAGCTCAGATTTTTTTCAGAAATCACTTCACCCGCACCATTAATGACAGAAACTTTCCAGTCACCAGTCCATTGCGGTACCAGGCTTTTGCTTGACCATACGCGCCAGCGAGGACCTTTGACATCAAACGCGACTTCAGCAACAACCTTGCCTTCATATTCCCAGCGATGAATTGCTGTTTGCCCACTCATGTCACGCAGCTCAGTAAAAAATTTTACCTGGCCATTTTCATTCGTTAGGTTTTGCAGATTTTCAGCAGGTTCACGCTCATCAATATTTCGGGTAAAAGCTGATCGAACAACACTGCCGCGAGAAAAACCACTTTGCTCTTTCAGTTTTTTTGTATCTGCAGTCGTATCAACGACTGCATCGGTTTCAGTTAATGTTGTTTCAGGTTGAGTTAGTTCTGGTTGTGCTGCTTGAATTTCTTCAGCAACAATTGATTGTGACATTAATAATAATGTTATAAGTCCAAATATATTTTTCATACATTCCTCCATGACTAGTCTGGTTACTCGTGAATAAAGCACGCATATAAGACCTGAATACGAGAATTTGTTCTGTGAGCCTCTTCACAGAGTGAAAGAGAAAATTTAAATAACAATATTTTGAGCCTGGCCTGAATAAAAATGTTCAATATTATCGGCAACCTGATTCAATAAAGTTTGTCTTGCCGTTCGACTGGCCCATGCAATATGCGGAGTAATAATAAGGTTAGGTAAATCTAACTGCAATAAAGGGGATGATTCTTGTGGTGGTTCTTCAGCAAGCACATCAATTGCTGCACCGGCTAATTGATTATTTAATAGAGCCTCTTTCAATGCCAGCTCATCAACAATACCGCCACGCGCCATATTTATGAGATAAGCAGAAGACTTCATTTTTTTAAACTCAGCTTCACCAATTAGATTTGCAGTCTGTTTCGTTAATGGACAATGCAAAGTTAAAACATCAACTTCAGATAATAATTGTTCAAACGGAACAGTATTGTTATCAGCCACTTTATTAGGGTGACTTGCAACCACCACCTTCATTCCAAATGCCTCAGCTATTTTGCCAACACCCTGACCAAGCTCGCCATACCCCACAATTCCCAGTGTTTTCCCGGTTAAATCTTCAATAGGATAATCAAGCAAACAAAAAATATCACTTTTATGCCAGTCCCCACGTTTTACCGCAGCCTGGTATTGCGGAATATTACGCATTAACATTAACAATAAGCTAAAAACATGTTGTGCAACTGAGTTGGTGCCATAAGCGCGGACATTACATACTCGAATACCTCTTGATTTTGCGTATTCAAGATCAACATTATTTGTCCCGGTCGCCGCCACACAAATGAGTTTTAATTTTTGTGCCTGTTCTAATACTTCTTTATCCAGAACGACTTTATTACTGACGATAATTTCAGCATTCTGTATCCGTTCACTCCTTTCCTCCTTTGTGGTTGAGTCATAAAATGTCCAGTTTTCAGCTGTTGCGATCAATGAGCTAAAATCCAGATCATCCTGATCGAGTGAGTTTTTATCCAAAAAGACTGCTTGCATGGGTTCCACCTGAAAGTTTAATTTAATTCGTTTAATAACATCTTTTGCTTTATAGCAAACTCGGTAATAATGACAACTTCACAATAATTAAAAACTAATAGTAATATGACTCAATATCTTGGTACAGAACATTTTAGCCATGATGAAGATACTTCATGCACTGGAATATTAATTACAAACCTGGGTACACCGGACGATGCGACTCCCTCTTCAGTACGTCGTTATCTGGCCGAATTTCTCAGTGATCCACGTATTGTTGAAACACCCCGCTTACTTTGGTGGTTTATTCTTCACGGCATTATTTTACGTATTCGTCCTAAAGCAGTCGCAAAAAATTACAAAAATATATGGACTGATCAAGGTTCACCTTTATTAAGCATTAGTCAAAAACAGCAAGCACTGTTACAAGAAGCCATCGCACCACACTTTAAAGGCAAAGTAAAAGTGGAACTCGCGATGCGCTATGGCAATCCTTCAATTAAAAATGCTTTACGCAATTTAAAAAAAGCGGGGGCTCAACGCATTTTAGTCTTACCACTTTATCCACAGTATTCGGCAACTACCACAGCTTCAACTTTTGATGCTATTGCGGATGAATTAAAAACATGGCGCTGGCTGCCTGAGTTTCGTATGGTGCAGCATTACCATGAACATGAATCTTATATCCAGGCATTAGTGAATAGCATTACTTCTTTTCAGAAACAAAATGGCGTTGCTGAAAAATTATTATTTTCTTTCCATGGTTTACCACAGCGTTACCTTGATAAAGGTGACCCCTATTTTTGTGAGTGCCATAAAACAGCACGACTTGTTGCTGAAAAATTAGGCCTAAATGAAAACCAATGGATACTTGCTTTTCAATCTCGCTTTGGTCGTGAAGAATGGCTAAAACCTTATGCAGATAAAACATTAATCAACTGGGCTGAAGAAGGCGTTAAAAGTGTTCAGGTCTGTTGCCCCGGTTTTGCAGCGGATTGTCTTGAAACTTTGGAAGAGATTCAGGTAGAGAACCGTGATTATTTTTTAAATGCTGGTGGAGAAAAATTTGAATATATTCCAGCGCTTAATGATGATGCAGGCCATATTGATATGATGAAGCAACTCATAAAACAACACGCATCTGACTGGCTGGAGATAGACAAAAATTAAATCACAAAGGTGTAACTGGAAATTGAGAAGCCAATCTCGGTTATAGAATTCCCTGGAAGAAAAAGATACCACCACGGGTAACAGATCATACCGTAAAGTCATACTGACAAACTTCAATAAAGTTGATTAAGTGCGGGGAAAACACCGGAGAGGAAGATATATCTAATATTCTTCTCCGTACAGCACTTGGTGTTCACTGTGATTTTATATTTGTAGCCTAGGTGCAGTGAAAAGAAATCCAGGGAACCGCTACTTTACTTCCCGGATTACATTACATTTCATTCGGGCTACTAAAAGTTGCTTCATCTCATAGCCTAATGCTCTTGCTCTACGCAGCAGATAAAGACAAATCTTAAGTTTTTCATGCCAGCTTAGGTTACCCGGGATATCCAGCTCTAATTGCACCCACATAGCCATTCATCGTTTTTTTCTAATAATAGTACTAATTATAAACCAATAGTCTCCATATCACTGTTGACACTAAGGGTATTTCGGCTGATACTCAAGTAATCAATTGAATAGTTTTTTGAGTGTTAAGAGAGTAACTAAAGAACCCTATAAAGATAAATAATATGCCCTATGAATGCACCATTAAGCACCAGCCACGCGTACTGAAAAGTACTCAACAGGATTTAATGCCTGCACGTTACAGCCTTTGGGTTCAAGTATTAAGCATGGCCGCCTTTACTTTAGCGTTCGGCGGCTGGCTTAATGAAACATGGTTGATGTGGTTTGAAAATCCAATCTGGCTTAATCGCTATACGGAATACGGTATTATTCTGAGCTTTGGACTCTGGCGAATACTTGCCGAAAAAAATAGTTACACCCGCAAACGATTAATTATCCTGGTATTAATGGTCACCGGCTTCTGGTGGTTTATTCCCTGGCTTTATCCTTTTTATGAGCCCTATGTCGGTTTTCTCTGGGCTCAGCCTGTATTTCCGTCCTTACATGTACCCGGCACCATTACTTTTTTTGTTATTCTCGCTGCCGTATTTTTATTTGGTCGTCGCATTATTTGCGGTTTTAATTGTCCCTGTGTCGGTATTCGTGAAACGGTAGGCTTTGCTTTTAGAGATCGTACCCTGCGCTCTGATTTAAGCTGGGTATTACGTCACTCAAAATGGATTTTCTTTAGCTATTACGTTGGCATCATGGTGGTAACACAGTTTCCGCCTAATTCATGGACAGTCAGTTTTGTTGGTGGCTTTTATCTACTGGTTGCACTGACCTATTTTGGTAGTTTTTATCTTGCACCATTAGTTGGCAACCGTTTTTACTGTCGTTACCTTTGTCCCTATGGCGCTACCTTCGGTTTGCTAAACCACGCAGGTTTTTATGGCATCGAAATGCATAAAGAGAAGTGCAATGATTGCCAAAGATGTGAACAGGTCTGTGATATGGGTATCCCTGTCTGGCATCAGGGACAGCAAAGTGGTCGTATAACTGCATTAGAAGATTGCATGGGCTGTGCCCGTTGTGTTGTATCCTGCCCGACTGATGCTCTGGAAATTAAAGACTTTAGAAACTGGATAAAACCTGCACTTAAACAAGATGCCAGTTATCTGCTAAAGAAAGAAAGTCACCCTGTTATTAATCGCAAAGATACCAGTAATCGAGAAGCCACGGAACGCAAAAATGACTGGGATGAAATTGTTTGCAGTGCAGACATTAAAGAAATTCAACGTCAGGCCAATCGCTGTCTTGATTGTGGTGCTCCCGGCTGTATTAATGCCTGCCCATTAAATAACCGTATTCCTGAATGGCTGGAACAGGTAGCTGTGGGCAATATACAGCAGGCCGCGATCATTGCACAAAGTACCAGCAACATGCCCGAAATTTGTGGAACACTTTGTCCGCAACATCGACTTTGCGAAGGTGCATGTACCAAAGCAAAAGAGCCGGATGGTGCCGTCACCATTGGTGTAATTGAGCGTTATCTCACAAATACCGCATTAGCAAATAACGCGCAAGCACAGAGAACAAAAACTTCTATTAAAAAGCAGATTGCCATTATAGGTGCTGGCCCCGCTGGTTTGGCCTGTGCTGATGAACTCAGTAAAGCGGGGTGCAAGGTAACCGTTTTTGAACGGGAAAAAGTGATTGGCGGTTTACTTGCATCCGGTGTTCCATCTTTTAAATTAGATAAAAGCATGTTGCAAAAACGTTTTGAATTATTACAACAACAAGGTGTGATATTTGAACTGTCTAAAAATGTAGAGACAAAATTTTTACAGCAACTTGTTGAAAATAATGATGCTATTTTTATAGGTACAGGTGCACAAAACTCACGAGATTTAAAATTACCCGGTCAGCAACTCATAGGTGTAACTGATGCTATTTCATATCTGTCCAGGGTAAACCTGCAACAGAATCATACTGCGATGAATGGTAAACGGGTTATTGTTTTAGGTGGTGGAGACAGTGCGATGGATTGTGCCCGCTCTGCGATACGTCAGGGTGCAGCAAAAGTAACGGTTGTTTATCGGAGTGCAGATGAAAAAATGGGCGCTTCAGCTAAAGAAAAACAAGCTGCATTAGATGAAGGTGTGCATTTTGTATTTGATCATGAAGTTGTAGAAATACAGGGAGATAAAACCGTGACCAGCATCTGTTTTAAAAACCATAATGTTGATACCTGTATAGATTGTGATTCAGTTATTTTTGCCGTAGGTCAAATTAATAAAACAGAAAGCTGGATGAGCCAACTGAATATACAAACTAATGAGCAGGGAGCCATTGTAATTAATAAACAGGGCCAGACCAGCAATGAAAAAATCTATGCAGGTGGTGATAATACTAACGGACCAGATCTGGTGGTGACGGCTATTGCTGCCGGCCGAAGAGCTGCAGATGGAATGTTGAAAAACTTTCAACTTAAGCAGCAAGTTTTGCAGCGTGTTAAAAAGACAATAATACAGCGAAATGAACCAGTATTTTCTACACAGAAAAAATCATGCTAATAAAAAAATTACAGCTATTATTAGTGATTTTATTTATAAGCCCTCTGGCTTCAGCCAGTCATAGTGTTGGTGGACTGGATATGTGCGCATTGTACCCGGAAGTTATGCCCCCGGGACTACCGACCGAACATATTCCTGATATAGGCAGTCAGCCAGCTCAGCTAATGCAAACATATTGTACTCAATGTCATGAGTTACCAGGACCTGGACGACATACCGCAGAAGAATGGCCATTGGTTTTGCAACGTATGTTGACTTTGATGGATGTTGCCAATCGTTTTGGTGGTTTAATGGGTAATATTAAAAAACCAAACCATGAAGAAAGTGAACTACTTCAACAATATTTGACCCGCTATGCATTAAAACCTTTAGAACAAAAAACGGGAGGATTGGGTGCTACTGCTTTTGAAAATCATTGTAGTGCATGTCATGCATTACCCGATCCCCAACAATATAATAATGATAACTGGCCTGTATTATTAAAACGAATGCAACGAAATATGATGGTAATGAAATATGCACCACCATCATTTGAGGTGATGCTGCAAATTCAGCAGTATCTCCAATCAACTCCTTCTCCTGATTCACGCCCATTAAAAACAACTAACTTATTTAATGAGGCAGCACTCAATAAAAAACCTTTGATTTATTTTGAAAGCTGGCTGGCTCTCGGTCCATTTTTGTTACTGGTAATTATTGGGCTGGTGAGATGGAAAATGAATTCAGGTAAAACTAATAATCGAAAAATGCAGGCATAAGAATGAAAGCAAAGCGTGTTAAATATATCTGGATACCGATTATGATTTCGATCATTCTGATTCCAGTGGGATTTTATTATGTCGACTGGAGCAAAAGTGGTGATGGTGCAGGTTTATATTCTCATGACTGGTTACCTGATGCGATATTTGCTTATTGGAACCCTGATGATTTTTATCAATCCCCAAAATCAATTATTGGAACTTTTAAAGGAGAGGAATGTATTAGCTGTCACCGGGGAGTTACCCCCGGCATCGTAAAAGACTGGCAGGCTTCACGTCACTCTAAAGCAGATAAAAAAGTTTACTGTAATGATTGTCATGGTAATAATCATGAAGACTTACATATGCCTACTCCTAAAATATGTAGTAGTTGTCACAGTAAACAACATACTCAATTTGAAGATGAAAAACGTTATGGTTTTCCCAGTCATGCTATGGCAATGGAACGTGCTCTTGATGCAAAACACTTCGTAGATAAACCCAAAGCTGAAGTAAGCGCCTGCCTACAGTGTCATTCTGTTGCAACTAAATGTGATTCTTGTCATAGCCGACATAAATTTAGTGCTGCCGAAGCTCGCCGTCCGGAAGCTTGTATCACCTGTCATAGTGGTCCCCCTCATCCTGATGATGAAACCTATTTCAACTCGGCACATGGCAAACTGTATCTTAAAGATGGTGAAAACTGGGACTGGTCAAAGTCACTCACAAAAGGCAATTACTCTGCGCCTACTTGCGCTTACTGCCACATGAATAAAGGCAAACACCAGGTGGCAAATAAATCGATCTGGAAGTTTGGCATTAAGGAAATTAACCCGTTAAGTTCTGCGAACCAAATTAAACGCAAACAATGGATAGAGCTATGCAGTGACTGTCATGACAAGGACTGGGCAGCACAACAATTTAAATCTATGGATAAAGAACGCAAACAGGCATGGAATAAATTGTATCAGGCAGAAGATGTTCTTAAAGATTTGCGAGCCAGCGATAAACTATATCCTTCTATAAAAAATAGACCACCTTATCCTGGTGATACCGCACATAGTTTTATTCAGCGTGAACGCATTGGATTTTTTGAAGGCCAGGCTGCTGCTTTTTATAATGTCTCCCCCATTGAACGCGATTATTTTGAAATGTGGTATTTTGATAATTTAGCGGCTTACAAAGGTTCTGCACATGGCGATCCTTCTTTTGTTATAAAAGGTCATAAAGGTATGGATAGCAGTCTTGAAAAAATTAAAAAAGATGCAATAAAAATTAAAGCGTCTGACAAAACTAAAATTGATAAAACCATTCATAACAAGATCTGGCTTGAAGGTGAATATACAAAATTTAATCGGGAACATAACTGATGTCTCACGATCAAACATATGCTGCTAAAACAGTACCTGCATTTATGTATCGGAGTTTTATAGCTTTTAACTTAATATTCCTCAGCCTCTCTCTTCAGGCCACTGAAAACACTATTAGCAACGGTGTTTTTGAAAATACTCAGTGTATTGAGTGCCATGAAAAAAGGAATCCAAAATTAATAGCTGACTGGCGCAATAGCAGCCATGCCAGCACTCAACCTGTTACTGATTGTGTAAGCTGTCATGGGAAAAAACATAACACGGTAGCCAGCTCTTCTCGTAAAAACACACGTTGTATTAATTGCCATGGAGGTAACAAAACACCTGTTGTTCATAGTTATGCTCTTTCAAAACATGGCGTACTTATGAAAATGGAAAAAAATAGTTATAACTGGCAACTGTCATTAGATATGGCCAACTACCGTAGCCCCGGTTGTGCTTATTGCCATATGCATCAGGCTGATCACAATGTGAATACTATGGTTCGTGACTCACTCATGGAGCCTGCTGTTGCGTATGATGTTGAAAGTAAAACCCGACAGGTATGTCAAAACTGCCATTCACCACGCTATACCAGAAAATTATTAGCGAATGGTGAAGCCATGCTGGAAATTGCAAGAAAAAAAGTCCGTGAAGCGAATGAAATTATTTCACAGGCATCAAAAAAATTTGATGAATCTAAAATTCAACAAGCCCGAAAACTTTTTAAAACAATGCAACACCATTTAAAAAATGTATATCTGGGTGTGGCTCATCAATCACCTGACTATCAATGGTGGCATGGCCAGCCTGCACTGGATGGTGATTTATTAAGAATTAAAGCAGAAATAAGTGAGTTGTATAAAAAACCAGACAAGTAAAAAAGAAAAACCACGGGGGAACAAGGCCAGAACGTATGGAATACGTTGAGGTCATACTGACAAACCTCAAAGAGGTTTATTAAGTGCGGGGTTCACTGGGAAAAAATCTTTAGCTTTTAACCCTGTGTCCCCAGTGTTCCCCGTGGTTTTTTCTTGGTGTTCTTAGTGGCTATACTTAAATTATTTAAGCAATCCCCGGATTACCTTCCATACCAACAATTTTAGGTGTATTGAGTTTCTTAACTTTTGCGACTTTCTCTGTGCGTAAGTAATCAGAAACCACTTCCCAAATTGGTGCGCCAGGTGCTTTTGAACCTACTGTCGCCCAGCCTGCTACGGTGTACATTTTATTGGCTTCTATCCTGGTTCCATCATCAAGCACCATATCTGTTACACGTGTATTAAACTTGGCATTTGGCTCCATTGTGTAATCCAGACCACCCAAACGTACCATGTCACCACCTTGTTGATAATAAGGATCGTGATTAAATAAATTATCTGCAACATCTTCCAGAATCAATTTAATATCGGCACCACTCATCTCACGACGATAAGTTTCAGGATAAGTAATACATGTTTGATCCATTACATGATCCATAGTGATTGTTTGTCCGGGTAAAACGGTTGTACCCCAACGGAAGCCTGGTGAAAGAGAAATTTGTGCATCTTTAACTTCTCTTAATGCATCACAAATAATTTGATCAAAGGTACCATTAAAGTTACCACGGCGGTATAACACTTGATCAGCAACCGCTAACTCTTCAGTAAGTGTGGCTAAGTATGGTTTACGTACATCTTCAATGTATTTAACCATTTCCTGATCGGGTTCTAACAAGTTCGAGAAAACCGGTAATAATTTATAACGGAAATCCTGTACTTTACCGTTACGTACATCTAACTGCATAGTACCGAGGAATTTACCATTTGAACCGGCGTTAGTAACTAAAGTCTTGCCACCTTTGTTCTTCACTATAGAAGGCTGTGGAACGCCATCATGCGTATGTCCACCAAAAATAACATCAATACCAGAAACAACTGATGCCATTTTTAAATCGACATCCATACCATTGTGAGAAATAACCACCACAACATCCGGTTTTTCAGTTGCACGAAGGTCATCTACTGTTTTTTGCATTTCAGAATCACGAATACCAAAGGTCCAGTCAGGAATAAAACGACCTGGATTTGCAATTGGTGTATACGGGAAAGCCTGACCAATTACAGCTACGCGAATTCCGCCATCCATTTCTTTAATCGTATACGGTTTAAATGCACGTTGAGAATCTTCATCAAAACCTTCGAAATCTGCAAACTGATAATCAAATGATGCATCATCTTTTACAAAGACATTTTGGCAAACAAAATCACCATTAAAATCTTTAACATTTGAAATAACTTCTTCATCAAGGTAAGTAAATTCCCAGTGACCAGTCATGACATCTACCCCAAGTAGATTACATGCACCCACCATGTCCTTACCGCGTGTCCAGTAAGCAGTACCTGAACCCTGCCAGGTATCACCACCATCTAATAATAATGTTTTATTTGCACCATGATCTGCACGTAACTTTTTAACTAAAGTACGTAAGTGAGCAAAACCACCTACTTTACCGTAAGTTTTAGCCGCTTCTGCATAGTTAAGATAAGTAAAAGCATGCGCTTCAAGTGAATCTTTTTTCAGATTAAAGTGATTTAATAATTTGTCACCAACCAAATGAGGAGGTTGGCCATGTGCACCACCTACACCCATGTTCACATTAGGTTCGCGGAAATAAATTGGCAATAACTGTGCATGGCAATCGGTAAAATGCATCAAAGTAACATTACCGAATTTTGGTATGTTATAGACATCACCCGGTGCACCTGCAGCAACTGTGCTTTTTCCTGAACCTGGTTTGCTATCACAGCCTGGCAACATACCTGCAGCAGCGGCCATACCCATGACTTGCATAAACTCACGGCGATTAAGTGACATTGACGTTCTCCTGAAATTTTTAATTTATCTAAATGCTTTATAAAAACCTGAAATATTTCTTCCGGCAATTTTTGTAATTATCTGACTTCTATAGCAAGTCGTTAAGTTTGTGTTCTTATTAACAAGAAGTATGCCATGCAGATGATATGACTTAAAGATGACAAAAAGTGATGTTTCTTTTTATCTACCTCTAATATCAAACAAATAAAGACCTACAAATCAATAAGTTAATAACTATATTATTCTGGCAATAATACTGTATTCAAATCTAAATAGCTGAAATAAAACAGAAATAATAAAATTTAATGCAGTTTAAATTCTTTTTGTTGCATTTTGCACGGCGAGGTTAATGGCGATAATTAAACTTGTGTAACAGCGCAGGTTTCCATCTAACTAAAAATAAGCTCGACAAGATGAATGCATAAATAACCGGTTCCTTATAGTCTGCCTTCACCAGTAATAGAAAGTGCAACACACCAAGAACCGCGATGAGATAAATTAATTTATGTAATAATTTCCAGCGTCTTCCCAAACGCTTTATCATTTTATTGCTTGAAGTTACAGCGAGAGGAATTAATAACGTAAAAGCAAGCATGCCAAAGGTAATGTAGGGCCGCTTCACGATATCGGTCAGTATTTCATCCCAGTCAAAAAAATGATCTAATAATATGTATGTGAGTAAATGAACGCAGACATAAAAAAAAGTAAATAATCCAAACATTCTACGTAAGTGAATTGGCCATGCTGTTCCAGTTAAATGACGTAAAGGTGTCATTGCAAGTGTGATGAGTAAAAACCGAAGCGTCCATTCACCGGTACTCCGTGTAAAGACTTCAAATGGATTTGCACCTAATTCATCCAAATAAAAATTAATAAATAAGTAAGTTAAAGGTAACAAACAAAGTATAAAAATAACGGATTTAATAAATTTACTCATCTATCAATATCACATAAGTTAACGAAACCATTGCACGGATAGCCTGAAGTTAGAGAACAAGGCAAAAACAAACGAAAAAGCGGAGTGTACAATTAGTACATGAGCATTTTGAGTTTGTTTTTAACGCAGTTATCTGACTTCAGGATATTCGTGGGAATAAAATTTTTTTAATTCCATGCCGTCATATAAAGAAGCAACCTGCTCCGCATAACCATTAAAGGGCAGAGTTTTCCTTTTTAAATAATCCCCTATTCGCCTTTCTTTTCTTTGACTCCAGCGTGGATGATCAACCTCAGGATTAACATTTGAATAAAAACCGTATTCCCGTGGGCCAGTTTTTGTCCAGCTACTAACCGGCTCCATTTCTGTAAAACGAATTTTCACAATGGACTTAATACTTTTGAAACCGTATTTCCACGGCACCACTAAGCGCAATGGTGCACCATTTTGTTTCGGCATCACTTCACCATAAAGCCCAACCGCCAATATTGTAAGCGGATTCATTGCTTCATCAATACGTAAACCTTCAACATAAGGCCAGTCTAATACACTTCGTTTTTGCCCTGTCATTTCAGTGGGACGGTATAATGTTTCAAACTGAACATACTTGGCTTTTGATGTAGGTTTTGCCTGTTTAATTAATTTTGACAGTGGAAATCCAATCCATGGAATAACCATTGACCAACGTTCAACACAGCGTAAACGATAAATGCGCTCTTCTAAAGTATGCTGTTTAAGAATATCTTCAAGATGCAATATTCCCGGTTTTTCAACCTCGCCTTCTATTTGTACTGACCAGGGATCTGTGGTTAAAGTCCGGGCATTTTTGGCCGGAGAATATTTATCTGTGCCAAATTCATAAAAATTATTGTAATTCGTGATTTTATCGTATGAAGTGAGATCTTCTGTTGTATTAAATTCCTTATTTTTATTAAACGACAAAGCCTTCCCACCATAACCTGCAGCAGAAGATTGTCCGGGTAAAAGTGTCGCTGCAGCAGCCAAACCTATTGAAGACGTCATAAATTTTCGTCTTTGCTGATAAATTGCCTGTTCAGTAATCTCTGAAGAAAGAATATCCTGTGGTTTTTTAATTAACATAAAAGGTCCTCAACAACGGTAATCACGAATAATAATGTTAAAAATCTGACTTCAAAGTCCGAAAATAGTTCATTCGGCTTAAATAGAAATTCAAATTTACTTTATATCTCAAGCACAATTCAGGTAATATATTTCACATGAATGAGAAGACACATAATTCGAGCCTGCATCAGGAATCCAATGCCCGCGGAGAAAAACGTGTATTTGAAATTTATAACAATAAATTTATGAAAGTCTCTACTTCAAATATCTTAAATAATAAGAGCTACCATTTAAATTTAAGTATGCTTGCCCCCTGGCCAGTAAGACACCGGGATATTTCATGGCAGTGGTTATTAGCGGTGTTATATTTTTCTGTCACTACCATCGCCTATACATCCTATCTTTTTTATTTTCAGGAAAGTGGTAAGTTAGAAAGGTTGCTACCATTTATTGTGATTTTTTTATTGTTAAGCCTGGCAACATTTTTAATGTTTTTATATAAGTCGCCAAATGTTATTGAATTTAAAACCCGCTATGGAAACTGTGTCACCTTAAGCTTGTTATATAACAATCCTAACAATAAAGAGTTTAAGGAATTTATTGAAGAAATAAAGTTACGCAGCTTGATGGCCAGCCAGGCTGTAAAAATAGATAAAGGAAAAATGCTGGATATTGAAATGAATGAACTTAGACGCTTAAGAAATGAAGACGTTATTTCTCAACATCAGTATGCTGATGCCAAGGCCCGAATTATACAAATTAACTTATAAGCTAACGTTTCTTTAAAACTAACTGCCATTAAATAAACTCATAGATTTAACGCAAATGACGATGCCAGAACCTGCGGAGCAGGTTAAGGTAATACTGAACGAAACGCGTAGCGGTTCTATAGTGCGGAGACGCAAAGAGCGCAAAGAGCGCAAAGAAATATATGTCTTTGCGTACTTAGCGCCCTTTGCGTTAATTAACTAACTTTAAGATTCCAGCCACTTTCCGTTATTAAGCAACAGAAACTTTTTTCTGTGATTTAGCAAAGGTTAAACCATCACTTGCTGCATCAACATGAATAACATCCCCGGCTAAAAACTTACCAGATAAAATATCCTGTGCCAGTGGATTTTCAAGCTGTTGTTGAATGGCTCGTTTTAATGGCCTTGCACCATATACCGGATCAAACCCTGCTTCACCCAGTTTATCCAGAGCAGCTTCTGTTAATTCAATATCAATTTGTCTTTCAGCTAAACGTTCACGAAGATATTCAAACTGAATACCGGCAATAGAACGTATTTCTTCCTGTCCTAAAGGATGGAAAACTACGACTTCATCAATACGATTAATAAACTCGGGTCTGAAATGTGTACTGACTGTTTCCATAACAACATTTTTCATCTCAGCATATTTATCATCCGCTGTGCTATTAAATGAAAGCTCCTGAATTTGTTGTGATCCTAAATTTGAGGTCATAACAATGACCGTATTTTTAAAATCAACGGTACGACCCTGACCATCAGTCAAGCGACCATCATCCAGTACCTGTAACAAAATATTAAAAACATCAGGATGCGCTTTTTCAATTTCATCTAACAAAATAATTGAATATGGTTTACGTCTCACAGCTTCAGTTAAATAACCGCCTTCTTCATAACCGACATAACCCGGAGGTGCACCCACTAATCTGGCAACAGAATGTTTTTCCATAAACTCAGACATATCAATACGCACCATCGCATCTTCAGTATCAAATAAAAATTCTGCTAGTGCTTTGGTTAACTCTGTTTTACCTACGCCAGTCGGTCCCAGGAATAAGAATGAACCATTAGGTCGTTCAGGATCAGAAAGACCTGCACGTGAACGACGGATAGCATCAGATACTGCTTGTACGGCTTCAGCTTGTCCTACCATGCGTTTATGTAATACGTCTTCCATTTGTAAAAGTTTTTCGCGCTCACCTTCAAGCATTTTTGATACAGGAATACCCGTCCATTTAGAAACAACTTCTGCAATCTCTTCTTCTGTTACCGAGTTACGCAACAAGGTTGTCTCCTGCATTTCTACCTGAGAGGCCATATCCAGTTGCTTTTCTAAATCGGGTATTTTGCCATATTGCAATTCTGACATACGGGCAAGATCACTGGCTCGACGAGCCGTTTCCAGTTCCTGACGTGCACGTTCCAATTCTTCTTTAATATGTTGCGTTCCCTGAACAGCGGCTTTTTCAGATTTCCATACCTCATCTAACTCACTGTATTCCCGTTCTAAGGTATCAATTTCACTTTGAAGATTTTTTAGCCGTGCCTTTGAAGCAGCATCAGTTTCTTTATTTAATGCCTCACGCTCAATTTTTAACTGAATCAATTTACGATCCATTTTGTCCATTGACTCCGGTTTAGAATCAATTTCCATACGAATACGACTGGCTGACTCATCGATCAAATCAATGGCTTTATCGGGTAATTGGCGACCCGTAATATAACGATGTGACAAGGTAGCCGCAGCAACAATAGCAGGATCGGTAATATCTACACCATGATGTACTTCATACTTTTCTTTCAGGCCACGTAAAATGGCAACCGTATCTTCAACGCTAGGTTCGTCCACCAATACTTTTTGGAAACGACGCTCTAAAGCCGCATCCTTTTCAATATACTGACGATATTCATCAAGTGTAGTCGCACCCACACAGTGAAGCTCACCACGTGCCAGAGCAGGTTTTAACATGTTACCGGCATCCATCGCACCTTCTGCTTTACCAGCGCCAACCATGGTATGGAGTTCATCAATAAATAAAATGATTTGACCTTCCTGTTTTGCTAAATCATTCAAAACAGATTTCAGACGTTCTTCAAATTCACCACGGAATTTAGCTCCGGCTAATAACGCGCCCATATCAAGCGATAAAACACGTTTACCTTTAACACCTTCAGGTACCTCACCATTAATAATCCGCTGTGCTAAACCTTCAGCGATCGCTGTTTTACCAACACCAGGCTCACCAATTAGAACAGGATTATTTTTAGTACGACGTTGTAATACCTGGATAGTGCGACGAATTTCATCATCACGACCGATAACCGGATCAAGTTTTCCCTGTTCCGCTCGTTCTGTTAAATCAATGGTATATTTTTC
>DAOVYB010000024.1 GCA_030635835.1 Gammaproteobacteria bacterium | reverse complement strand
GGTTTTAACCGCATTAGTTTAGGTGTGCAGGATTTTAACCCGAAAGTCCAACAGGCAGTTAACCGTATTCAAAGTTATAAAGAAACACGTGATGTTATTCTGGCAGCGAGAGAGAATAATTTTCATTCAATAAGTTTAGATCTTATTTATGGCTTACCTTTCCAAACTGTTTCATCATTTGATGAAACAGTAGACAAGGTGCTTGATTTAGAACCAGATAGATTATCAGTTTTTAATTATGCACATTTACCTGAGATGTTTAAAACTCAACGGCAGATTAATGAATTTGATTTACCTTCTGCTGAAGATAAACTGGCGATTTTACAGCATGTGACAAATAAACTTATTAATGCAGGTTATGAATATATTGGTATGGATCATTTTGCAAAACCCGAAGATGAACTTGCGATTGCTCAGAAAGAGAAAAAACTTTATCGAAACTTTCAGGGCTATTCAACGAATTCAGATTGTGACCTTGTTGCAATGGGGATTACTTCAATTGGAAAAGTCGCTGACAGCTACAGTCAAAATATTAAGACCATTAAAGAATATACGGCTGTTATTGAATCTGGTCGGTTACCTGTATTTAGAGGCATAGCCCTGACCGAGGATGATATTTTAAGACGGGAAGTTATTAATCAATTGATTTGTCATTTCGAATTAAATTTTAATGATATCGAAAATGAATTTAATATTAATTTTGCTGATTATTTTGCAGATGAGCTTAAGCAAATTGAAGATATGGCGATGGATTCGCTACTGGAATTAACAACTAATAAAATTACAGTTTTACCGGAAGGAAAGTTGTTAATTAGAAATATTTGTATGGTGTTTGATATTTATTTAAAAAGAAATAAAGAACAACGTTTCTCAAAGGTGATATAAGAGTCTGGACTCTTATATCATGCCGGAAATGGAGAAACCATTATCCGGTATCTTTTAAAGTAAAGCGGAAACCGGTGCAGGTTTTGAAATATAGTATCCCTGAGCATAATCAATACCAATTGATTTAATACAATTCAGAATTTCTTCACTTTCAACATATTCCGCTGTTGTTTTAATCCCCATTATTTTACTGATGTTATGAATAGATTCCACAAATATTCTGTTTATAGGATCAGTATGTATCCCTCGTATAAATATCCCATCAATTTTAATATTGTCAACGGGCATGTTTTTTAAGTATGAAAATGAACTAAGGCCACTGCCAAAATCATCAAGAGAAAATTTGCAGCCCATTTGTTTTACCGAAGCAATAAACTCTATCGCTTTACTCATATTAGCAATAGCTGCTGTTTCTGTTATTTCAAAACAAATCAGTTCCTTTTTTAGTTCTTTGTTTTTTCTTAACATCTTCGTGATTAAATTTAAAACTGAGTCCTCAGATAAAGATTGTCCGGAAAGGTTAATTGCGACCCTGATATCTTCATTATGCTTATCTTTAAAATTTTTCATAAATGTAAAAGTATTTTTGATCATCCATTCGTCAATAGCAGGCATTAAATTATAGCGTTCTGCTGTAGAGATAAATGAATCAGGAGGAATTATATTGTCCTTGTCATTTAAACGAATAAGTAATTCAATAGTCTTGGGTGTTGGATATTTTTTATTAATATTTTGAATCTCCTGATAATAAAGTTCAAAATTATTATATGCGATTGCATCTTTAATTTTTTGTATCCATGATGTTTCCAGTTGATGTTTAACAAATTCTGCATCATTGGGTTCAAATACCTGGATGCGGTTGCGGCCTTTATCTTTAGCTTCATAACAGGCAGCATCAACTGAGCTCATTATCTCTGATACTGATACCGTAAGTTTTGTAACCGGAACAATACCTATGCTTGCCCCGGTTTCAAAAGAATTTTTCCCCCAGTTAAAACGTGTATCTTTTATTTTTTTAATTATTTGGGTACAAATATTTTTTGCCTGATGAATTGAACAGCTATCAAGAATGATTGCAAACTCATCACCTCCGAGTCGTGCAAGTACATCAGTTTGACGTAAAAGGGATTGAATAGTTTTGGGGATTTGTTTTAAAAACTCGTCACCGGCCGCATGACCTGAAGTGTCATTAATTATTTTAAATTTATCAAGATCAAGAAAACAAATGGAATGCGTAATGTCTTCAGTCTGTGCATTACGAATAGTTTGTTTTAGCCGGACCTCAAACTCTCTTCGGTTAATTAAGCCAGTCAGTGCATCATGCGATGCCTGATAGCTAAGTCGTTTTTCCATTGTGCGTACTTCGGTAACATCACGCAAAATAATAACAGCACCAAGAATAATTTTATCCTGATCAATAATGGGCGCGATAGTATGTTCGACTTCGTACTTCGTGCCATCTTTTTTTGTTAAGGTAAAATCAAATAAGGAACGTTGAATACCACTCGCGGCTAAGTTTTCATTTATTTCAGAACGTTGTTTAGCACTTTCTCCCTCATAAATACTTAAAATATTTTTGCCTATGACATTTTCAGCTTTTACATCGGCAAGCATTTCAGCAACAGGGTTAATTGTTTGAATGAAATAATCTTTATCAACCGTAATTACACCATCACCAATTGAGTGTAATGTTATTTGGGCTAATTCTTTTTCAAAAAAGAGCTGTTTTTCAGTTTTTCTTATTCGGCTTATAACATATGAAGATGTCAGAATAGTTAATATAAATATTATTACAGATATAACAGTAATGATAATGATATTATTATTTAATCTTTTCTGAAGTTGTTTAAAAATAAGTTCATTATTATCACTTTGATAATCAATGATTTTTGATATTTGCGACAGCACGGCATTTTGCGCCGGAATAGATTTGTTTATTAATATATCAATCGCTTCTTTAAATCTTTCTCGATCGAGCAGTCTTATGATGATGTTTTGTAGTGGAACAGCAAGTCTGCTTAGTTTACCCTGTTTTTTTATTAAATCTCGTTCTGTTTCTGACAAAGACATAGATAATAATGTTTGTCTGGCTTTTATAAATATCTCTGCATAATTTTGGTATTTCAAAAAAAAATCATCATATTCAAACGGGTCTTTAATATTCACCATGCTGTAAAGCGCCAGACTTCTTTCTCTGGCAGCTTGTTGCATTTCAACCAAAAGACGAGATTTTTTATTGTTATTTGTTATGATTTCATTAGTTTGTAATTGAGTTGCTTTTATTTGCAAGGAAATAAAAACCAGGGCAGCAAAGGTGACAAGCAATATAGCGCTAAAACTGACAATAAGCAGCAATGAGCTTTTACTCAGGTTAAAGCGGTTTATTGATATGAGTTTTGTTGTTTTTTTAATCATATCTGATTTATATTAATAATTCGTATTTGCCAGGTTAATTTATATAATATTGAATCTACTTTTGTTATTAGTCTGAATATATAAGTCGGCAATATAAGAATTATCTTTAATATTTATATGGGATCTCTCCGGTATCCGCTAATGTTTAGTTAACCGAATTTAGTCATCCGTTATTTTTTGAGGTTAAGTATGCCGAAAATCTTGTTAAAATACCCATATACTTAAATTTGCACTCTATTTTTCATCAGAATTTATCAACTTGGATATTGGTAGACTATTGAGCATGAGAGGGGAGGCTAGCTTATTTATCTTCCTGTTTATTGCTGTTTCTGTAAACATCTAAATGCTCTAAATGTAAGAATAATTTTAAATGCGGTAAATTCTTGATAGAATTGATTAATTCTAATAAAAGTAAATAATATTATGTCCGGAAATACGCTAGGTAAACTTTTCACAGTCACCAGTTTTGGTGAGAGTCATGGTGCAGCAATTGGCTGTATTGTTGATGGCTGTCCTCCGGGACTGTCGCTAACAGAAGCAGATTTACAGGGTGATCTTGATCGTCGTCGTCCCGGTAAAACCCGCCATACTACTCAGCGTCGAGAACTTGATGAAGTACAAATCTTATCTGGCGTATTTGATGGTAAAACAACCGGTTCGCCGATTGCCTTGATTATTCATAATACTGATCAACGTTCCAAAGATTATTCAGAGATTATGGATCGTTTTCGTCCCGGTCATGCGGATTACACTTATCATCATAAATATGGTTTACGTGATTATCGGGGTGGTGGTCGCTCATCTGCACGTGAAACTGCCATGCGGGTTGCAGCTGGTGCGATTGCTAAAAAATATTTAAAAGAATCTTGTGGTATTGAAATTCATGGATATATGGCGCAACTCGGCCCAATTAAATATGAGAATTTTGACTGGAATGAAGTAGAGAATAATCCCTTCTTTTTCCCTGATGCGAATAAAGTTACTGAGCTTGAAGAGTATATGGATGCCTTAAGAAAAGAAGGTAATTCAATAGGTGCACGTATTAATGTTGTTGCCACAGGTGTACCACCTGGTCTGGGTGAACCTATTTTTGATCGTCTGGATGCAGACATTTCACATGCCATGATGTGTATCAATGCCGTTAAAGGAGTTGAAATCGGGGCGGGTTTTGACTGTGTTGAACAAAAAGGTACCGAACACCGTGATGAATTAACTATCGATGGATTTTTATCCAATAACGCCGGTGGGATATTGGGTGGCATTTCTTCGGGGCAAGATATCACTGTGAGTATGGCGTTAAAAGCGACCTCGAGCATTCGTATTCCGGGTAAAACAATTAACCTTGAAGGCGAAGCGGTTGAAGTCGTTACAGAAGGGCGCCATGATCCCTGTGTTGGTATTCGCGCAACACCCATTGCTGAAGCGATGTTAGCACTTGTACTGGTTGATCATTTATTGCGTAACCGTGGCCAAAATGCCGATGTAAAAGTAGACACCCCTGTTATTCCCGCAAGCCCAGAATAGAGACCTTTGCACGAATGCTACGAAGCCAGATAACAGCGTTTAAACCCCTTCAAAATGCTCATGTACTTATTGTACATTCCGCTTTTTCATCGGTTTTGCCTTGTTCTCTGGCTTTTCGCTATCCGTGCAAAGGCCTCAAATAAAGCTTCCTTATTGATATGCCATATTGGCGCCTGTCCGGCTTTTATTTTTTTTACTTTGCAAGTCTTGGTGCTCTGATTCCATATTGGGGCTTATACCTAAAATCACTTGATTTTACTGCAACGGCTATTGGTACCATGATGGCAATTATCATGGCGACCAAAATTGTCTCGCCAAATATCTGGGGCTGGGTCGCTGATCACACCGGTAAACGCATGGCAATTGTGCGTCTGGGTGGATTACTTTCTGTTATTGCTTTTGTTGGTGTCTTTATTTCACAGCAATACTGGTGGCTGGTTGCTGTGATGATGGTGTTTAGTTTTTTCTGGAATGCCACCTTACCGCAATTTGAAGCAACCACTTTTACGCATTTAGGTGAACACACGCATCGCTATAGTTCAGTTCGTTTATGGGGTTCAATTGGTTTTATTGTTACGGTTTGGATCATTGGCCAACAATTAGATGGGGCAAAAATTTCATATTTGCCACTGATATTAATGGGATTGTTTATCAGTATTTGGGCCAGTAGCCTTATTGTGCCAGACGAAGTTGCTGAGCAGTTACATCCTACACATGAGCCTTTAGGTACAGTACTTAAACGTCCGGAAGTCATGGGCTTACTGGTTATTTGTTTTCTTATGCAAATGGGGCATGGGCCTTATTACACCTTTTATTCAATTTATATGCAGGATTATGGCTACGCATTATCTTTTATCGGATTTTTGTGGGCGCTCGGTGTTTTTGCTGAAGTACTTATTTTTATGCAAATGCATAAACTGGTTCCGCGTTTTGGTTTAAAACGATTACTTATTGTGAGCTTGCTTTTAGCTGCGTGTCGTTGGGTTATGGTGGCATTATTTCCGACGATTATGCCGCTGATGGTCATCGCACAAATTTTACATGCTGCTTCATTTGGTGTTTATCATGCTGTTGCTATTCAACTTATTCATAATTACTTTGTTGGTCGAAATCAGGGTAAAGGTCAGGCTTTGTACAGCAGTGTGAGTTTTGGTGCAGGCGGAGCGATTGGAAGTTTATACGCAGGTTACACCTGGGATTCATTTGGAACCACGACAACCTTTATGATTGCTGCAGTGGTGAGTTTAGTCGCTGTATTTATAGCCTATAAGAAAATTCCTGCTTAATTATTATGAGTTCTTTAGTTTTGTTAACGTTGTGCCGATAAAGTAATTATCAATTTTATAAAAGAGATTTAGAGTGGAAAAAAGACATATTCAAGATGTAATAATTATTGGTGGTGGTGTTTCCGGTACTGCTTTGCTGTATTTATTAGCCGAGTATACGGATATAAAAAATATCGCATTATTTGAAAAACATGCTTCTATTGCCTCGGTTAACTCTCATGGCCGAAATAATAGTCAAACTTTACACTGTGGCGATATTGAAACAAATTATACGCTTGATAAAGCTCTACAGGTACAAACATCTGCAAATATGGTGTTGCGTTATGTCAATGAATTAGACAATAAAGAAGATATTCAATACAAATATTCAAAGATGGTTCTCGGTGTTGGTAAAAAAGAAGTTGCAGTACTTCGTGAACGTTTTAAGCAGTTCAGTCCTCACTACCCAAAGATGCAATTACTCGAACGAGAAGATATCAATAAAGTTGAACCTGCTGTGATAGCCGGACGTAAAGAAGATGTCGTTGCTTTAGGAGTACTGGATGATTATACCGCGGTTAATTTTCAGGCCTTATCTGAATCTTTTGTAAAGCAGGCATTAGCTAAAGAGAATAAGCATGTTGAAGTAAAACTAAAAACTAAAGTTTTGAGTATTAAAAAATCATCTGAAGGTTACGCAGTCAAAACACAATCTGGTACTCAGCATGCAAAATTTGTGGTGGTTTCATCCGGTGGACATAGTTTATTGTTTGCTCATCGCATGGGCTATGGTTTGGAATTTTCATGTTTACCTATGGCCGGAAGCTTTTACTACACGCCAGAAATCTTAAACGGAAAGGTATATACAGTACAAAATGATAAATTACCTTTTGCTGCAATTCATGGTGATCCAGATGTATTAGTACCGGGAAAAACGCGTTTAGGCCCAACCGCATTAGCCTTACCGTTACTTGAACGTTATAACTGGAAAACACTGCCGGAGTTTTTACAAATTTTTAAACCTGACCTGAATGTTATAAAAACACTCTGGAAATTATTAAAAGTATCTGAAATTCGAAATTACTTATTTAAAAATATGATGTTTGAATTACCTGTAATACGCAGACATTTATTCTTAAAAGATGCGCGTAAAATTATTCCTGATATGCAATTAAATGATCTAACCTTTGCAAAAAAAACGGGGGGGATTCGTCCTGTCATGATTGACAAGAGAACCCATAGTCTACATTTAGGTGAAGCAAAACTCAGTCCGGATAATGGTTTGATTTTTAATATGACACCGTCACCCGGTGCAACCAGTTGTTTGGGGAATGCAGAGAAAGATCTGGATATTATTGTAAATTATCTGGGAGCAAAAGCGGATAAGGATAAATTAAATAAAGAACTGAAATGATAAACGTTTTATTTCTTTATTTTTAATTTAGAGACTACTTTTTTAACACCTTTTGTTTTTTTACAAATTTTGATTACTTTGTGTTTAATTTTACCTGAAGGTACATGTCCGGTTAGGTATACAACACCATTATAAGTATCAACATTAATATCAAATGTTTTAACACCTTTGGCAGCTAATAAATCAGAATTAATAGCCGCTGTGATGCCAGCATCTTCCATGATGGTATTAAAGTCACGTTTATCTTTACCGACATAGTAACCTGCTGCCCCGGCTCCACCAACGGCAACTGCCGCACAACCTTGCAGTAGTAGGGAAGCTAATAAAACAATTAAAATATTTTTGTACATTAAAACGGTCCTTTAAATAAGTTTATTAATCGCGTTGAGAAAGTCATTTGATTGAATTGGTTTATGTAATATTTCATTAGCCCCTAATTGTGATGAAATTTCGAGATACTCTTCCATTCGACCATGTACATTTCCGGTCATCGCTATAATAGGAATGTCTTTATCATGTTCACGTAATTCACGAATAAAACTGATGCCTTCCATTTCTGGCATAATGATATCAGTAATGACTAAATCAGGCGGATTTTCACGAAATTTCTTGAGAGCCATTTTCCCGTTAGTTGCTTCTGTAATTTCGAAATTATTGAGTTGCAATAATTCCTTCACATACGCGCGCATCATATCGTCATCGTCGACGACAAGTATGTGTTTATATGAATTTGGAGACATACTTACATTTGCCTAATATTAAAATCAGATTTCATTGTAATCTACTTTACCCTAAATTGTTAAGGGTTATCCTTTTTAACATTGTCTTTAAGCATTTCAGACATTGCTCTCGCAGCATTAGATAATGTATGACCAGAATGACAAACAATGCCTAATTTTCGTTCTAGTTTTATCCCATTAATACTAAGTGTTTTAAGTTCTTTATTAAGCATACTACGTGGTAATACACTCCAACCCAGTCCAACACTCACCATCATTTTAATGGTTTCTAAATAGTTGGTTGATAATCCAACTTTTAATTTGAGTTTGTGTTTAGACATGGTGTGTTCAAAAATCTGCCGTGTGTAAGTGCCGCGTGTTGGCAGGATTGCTGAATATTGAGCCAATTGTTCTGCTGTAATTTTCTTTAATAAGGTTAATGGGTGAGATTGATTTACAACAATTTCTAACGGGTCTGGCCATATCTCATAAGTCTTTAATACTTTTGCCGGTTCTAAGGGGAGAGTTACAATACCTATTTCAAGATCGCCATGTTCAATTGCATGACAGGCTTCTTCAGAATCCATAAAGTGTAAGTCTAACTCCACTTCAGGATGGGCATGAGTAAAAGCACGAAGTATTGGCGGTAAGCGGTGCAAACCAATATGGTGACTGGTACCAATACTGAGTTTGCCGGCAATATGGCCAGATAAATTTTTAATGGCACGTTTAGAGTCTTCGACTTGCTGTAAAATGGTACGGGCACGAGATAAAAGAGCTATACCTGCTTCGGTTAAGGTGACTTTACGCCCAATGCGGTCAAATAACTGAACATCCAGTTCCAACTCTAAAGCTGAAACTCGCTTACTAATGGCGGGTTGAGTAAGAAAAAGCTGCTCAGAAGCAATAGAAAACGATCCTGTATCTGCGACTGCGACAAATGCATTAAGATTTGAAATATCCAATTGACGGCCCCTTTTCTCTCTTGCTATAACCAATTGGAATAGTTTATATGAAAATAATGAATTTGTGTAATAGTAAAAATACGACTATATTTGCCGCATCTGACAAGATGTCATTTGAACAGAGGAAGAAATGATGGCAAGCAAAACTTTATACGAAAAAATATGGGATCAACATGTTGTCCGTGACAATGGTGACGGTACAGCACTCTTATATATTGATCGTCAATTGGTGCATGAAGTGACTTCACCACAAGCCTTTGAAGGTTTGCGGATAGCTGGTCGTAAATTATGGCGAGTTGATGCCAACTTAGCGACACCGGATCATAATGTACCGACAACAGATCGTAGTCAGGGCATTGAAGGGATTGAAGATCCTATTTCACGTTTGCAGGTGGAAACCCTGGATCAAAACTGTGCTGATTTTGGTGTGACTGAATTCAAAATGGATGATATTCGTCAGGGTATTGTGCATGTTATTGGGCCTGAACAAGGTGCAACTTTACCAGGGATGACCGTTGTTTGTGGAGACTCACATACTTCAACACATGGTGCCTTTGGTGCCTTAGCTCATGGTATTGGTACATCTGAAGTAGAACACGTCATGGCGACCCAGTGTTTGGTACAAGCTAAATCCAAAACCATGTTAGTGAGTGTCAACGGTGAAGTGAATGCCGGTATCACAGCTAAAGATATTGTCTTAGCTATAATTGGTGAAATAGGAACTGCGGGTGGCACAGGTTATGCGATTGAGTTTGGTGGTGATGCTATTAAAGCTTTGTCGATGGAAGGCCGAATGACCGTTTGTAATATGGCGATTGAAGCCGGTGCACGCGCAGGAATGGTTGCAGTTGATCAAAAAACGATAGATTACGTTGAAGGTCGCCCTTATTCACCAAAAGGTGAACAATGGGAGCAAGCGGTTAAAGCCTGGCAAGAATTGCACAGCGATGCTGATGCTGGTTTTGACACCGTAGTCAATATTGATGCGGCAAGCATTAAACCGCAAGTGACCTGGGGTACCTCACCTGAAATGGTGGTGGGTATAGATAACAAGGTACCTGATCCGGCGAATGAAAAAGATGATGTAAAACGTGAAGGCATGGTTGCGGCTTTAAACTATATGGGTTTAACGGCCAATACACCGATGAATGAAATTGATGTAGATAAAGTGTTTATTGGTTCATGTACCAACTCACGTATTGAAGATATTCGTGCAGCAGCAGAAATTGCTAAAGGCCGTAAAGTTGCGAGTAATATTAAGTTAGCCTTAGTTGTACCTGGCTCAGGTTTAATTAAACAACAAGCTGAAAAAGAAGGTTTGGATAAGATTCTTACTGAAGCGGGCTTTGAATGGCGTGAACCGGGTTGTTCAATGTGTTTAGCCATGAATGCAGACAGATTAGAACCTGAAGAACGTTGTGCTTCAACCTCAAACCGAAACTTTGAAGGTCGACAAGGACAGGGTGGACGTACGCATTTGGTGAGTCCGGCAATGGCAGCAGCTGCTGCTATTAAAGGCCACTTTGTTGATGTTCGTGATATGTAAATAACATGAAAGAAAGATCAAAAGATTTCAACGCAAAGGCGCAAAGACGCCAAGAGCGCAAAGTTTTTTATAGTTTAACCTCTGCGAACTTTGCGCCTTCGCGTCTTTGCGTTGGATTTTGGAGGTATTAAATGGAAAAATTTACAACTTTAAAAGCAATCGTGGCACCGATGGATCGACCTAATGTTGATACGGATGCCATTATTCCTAAACAGTTTTTGAAATCAATTAAACGTACAGGCTTTGGACCGAACTTATTTGATGAGTGGCGTTATCTTGATCACGGTGAACCTGGAATGGATAATAGTAGCCGTCCATTAAATACTGACTTTGTATTAAACCAGGAACGTTATCAGGGTGCACAAATATTAATTGCACGAGAAAACTTTGGTTGTGGCTCAAGCCGTGAACACGCGCCATGGGCTTTATTGGATTACGGCTTTCGTGTTGTAATCGCTCCTAGCTTTGCTGATATTTTTTATAGTAATAGTTTTAAAAACGGTATTTTATTAATTAAGTTAGATACAAATGTTATCGAGCAGATATTTAATGATGTTGCAGCTAATGAAGGTTATGAATTAAATGTTGATTTAGAAAATCAAACAATAACAAAATCGGATGGAACAACCATTAAGTTTGATGTTGATGAATTTCGTAAACACCGTTTGTTAAATGGTTTGGATGATATTGGTTTAACATTACAACATGTTGATGATATCAAAGCGTATGAACAACGCCGCAGTGCAGAAGCGCCGTGGTTATTTTAAAATGAATATCCAACGCAAAGACGCAGAGACGCAAAGTTCGCAGAGGTTAAATATTAAAAACCTTTGCGTTCTCTGCGACTTAGCGTCTTTGCGTTGAAAAAAATTATGTTAGTAGGATAACGTTATGACAAAGAAAATTTTAGTTCTTCCGGGTGATGGTATTGGCCAGGAAATTGTTGCCGAAGCCGTTAAAGTCATTAAAGCATTACAGACAGATGGCCTGGATGTTGAAATGGAAGACGGTCTTGTTGGTGGCACTGCTTATGATGAAACGGGTTCACCTTTACCGGAAGAAACATTAACTAAAGCCAAAGCCGCTGATGCAATTTTGTTAGGCGCAGTAGGTGGTTATAAGTGGGAATCACTTGATATTGCAGTGCGTCCTGAAAAAGGTTTATTAGGCTTACGTGCAGAACTGGATTTGTTTGCAAACTTACGTCCAGCGATTCTTTACCCACAACTTGCTGATGCTTCAACACTTAAACCAGAAGTGGTATCAGGTTTAGATATTATGATCGTTCGCGAGTTAACCGGTGGTATTTATTTTGGTCAACCTCGTGGCGTACGTACTTTAGATAATGGTGAGCGTCAGGGTTATAACACGCTGGTTTATAAAGAATCTGAAGTAAAACGAATTGCAGAAGTTGCCTTTGATATTGCTCGTAAGCGTGGCAGTAAAGTGTGTTCAGTTGATAAAGCCAATGTATTAGAAGTAACAGAAATGTGGCGTGAAGTTGTTACAGACCTTCATAAAGATAATGATGATATCGAATTATCACATATGTATGTTGATAACGCAGCTATGCAATTGGTACGTGAACCTAAACAGTTTGATGTCATGGTGACAACAAATATGTTTGGTGACATTCTTTCTGATTGTGCCGCGATGCTAACCGGTTCAATTGGTATGCTGCCATCAGCATCACTAAACTCAAAAGGTCAGGGCATGTATGAACCGATTCATGGTTCAGCACCTGATATAGCAGGACAAAACGTTGCAAATCCATTAGCCACGATTTTATCTGTTTCAATGATGTTGCGTTATTCATTAGATGAAAGTGCAATGGCAGATCGTATCGAAAAGGCAGTAGATAAAGTACTGGATCAAAACTTACGTACGGCAGATATTTTCTCGGATGGCATGAAAAAAGTCAGTACCTCAGAAATGGGTGATGCAGTGGTGGCAGCGTTATAGATATGAAGATCTAACGCAAAGACGCGAAGGCGCAAAGAACGCAAAGTTTTTTTGCTAAAGAATATTGCGATTTATTTTCTCTGTGAATTTATGTGTCTCATGCGGTTAAAGATTTTGTAATAGTAGTTTTTGTTTTTTCTTCGCGTCCTTTGCGCCTTTGCGCCTTTGCGTTGAAAATATTTTGAATTGATTATTAAGAGGCGAATAAGATGAAAAGGGTAGGGTTTGTAGGTTGGCGCGGCATGGTAGGTTCAGTCCTGATGCAACGTATGCGCGAAGAAAATGATTTTAATGATATCGAACCTGTTTTTTTTACAACTTCACAAACAGGACAAGCCGGTCCTAATGTTGGTAAAGATGTACCAACATTAAAAGATGCAAAAGATATTAATGAACTTAAAGCAATGGATGTCATTGTTACTGCTCAGGGCGGAGATTATACAAACGAAGTTTATCCTGAGTTACGCAAAGCAGGTTGGAATGGTTACTGGATTGATGCGGCATCATCACTGCGTATGGTTGATGAAAGTATCATCGTACTTGATCCTGTCAATAAAGACGTGATTAAAGATGGTTTAGCTAATGGTGTTAAAACATTTGTTGGCGGTAACTGTACTGTAAGTTTAATGCTGATGGCTGTTGGTGGTTTGTTTGAAAAAGATTTAGTTGAATGGATTACTCCAATGACTTATCAAGCCGCATCGGGTGCTGGCGCTAAAAACATGCGTGAGTTAATTTCACAAATGGGCGCGATTAACGACAACGTTAAAGATATGAATGCAGATCCTGCTACAGCAATTCTTGATATTGATAAGTCTGTTACAGACTTTATTCGCAGCGATGCTTACCCAACGGATCAATGGCCTGCACCTTTAGCGGCAAGTTTGATTCCATGGATCGATGTCCCTCGTGATAGTGGCCAGACTAAAGAAGAATGGAAAGCACAGGTTGAAACCAACAAAGTTTTAGGTCGTTCAAGTAACCCGGTTCCAATTG
>DAOVYB010000077.1 GCA_030635835.1 Gammaproteobacteria bacterium | reverse complement strand
TAAACCTAACAGCGGTGTTAATTTTGTCAGGCTATCCTGAACCCAGTGAACATATGAATAACCACCAGGGTTATAAGTCAGCATTACAAGCAATAAAGCAAACAAAAACCGCATTAGGAAACCTTGAAGACTAATAGGTTGCATTATTCTTTTCCTTTTTTTAAACCTGCATTAAATAAAGACTAGACACGTAATATCACAAGTATACCCGCAACCAATGCAAGTACGCCCATCACGGTACTTTCATACTGATAATTTAAACGTATTAATGTACTAAGCCCATTTAACACAAACCATGCACCTAAAAAATATGGCCATAATTTCATTTTTTGTCTTCCCAATAATAATTAAAGAACTATAAAGTTAACCCTCTCATAAACTCCAGTCAACATACTATCCTTCGGTAATATTTCTACAATTAGAATTACGTCTCTTTTTTTATCGAAACAAGTACTTCATCAATAGCATCAACGAGTGTTTTCATACCAAATGGTTTAGTTATGTAATTTTTGAAGCCTGCTGACAGACCTTTGTCAATATCGACTTGCATAGCATTACCCGTTACCGCTATTACCGGAATATGATGAATAGCTTTATTTTTCTGCAGCTCTGCTAAAGCTTCAAACCCATTCATAACCGGCATATTAATATCCATTAAAATTAAATCAGGTTGTTTTTCTTCAGCAATTTCTAATCCTGTTACAGCATTATCTGCAGAAATAACTTTATATCTTTCTGCATGCTCAAGAATATTTTCCATTAAAACTAAGTTAACAAAATTATCGTCAACACAAAGGATGAGTTTATCCTCACGGCCACTTTGTGTCATTTCATTATTTATTTTCGTCTCATTAAGCAGGGTATTTTCATTAGTAGCAATGCCTTCGTTAACCAGTCCTAATTCTACCCAAAAGGTACTGCCCTCACCCGGCTTACTGGTAACACCAATTGTCCCCTTCATCAATTCAATCAGTTTTTTAGCAATCACTAAACCGATACCGACACCTTCAACGTTGAATTGAGTATTCAGGCGTTCAAAGGAATTAAACAATTTAGTTATTTCTTCTTCAGTGAGTCCTTCCCCTGTATCGGTGATACTAATGCGCAAACGCTGCTTAGCAACCACTTCAGCATTAAGTGTAATGGTTCCGTTATTAGTATTATATTTAACCGCATTTGAAAGCAGGTTCAGTAAAACCTGTTTAAGACGTATGAAGTCCGCCTGAACTATTAAACCTTTACCGCTGATATTATCTATTTGTTTTAGTTGGCGAGCATCTACCAGAGGCTGCATCAGAGAAGTACATTGTTTTACTACATCATCAAGACTGATCTCATCAAACGTGGCTTCTAACTTTCCAGCTTCAATGGCAGCTAAATCGAGCACTTGATTAATAAGTTGTAAGAGGTGATCACCTGCTTGCAAAATCTGTTTAACATTAGATTGCTGGAATTCGTTTAGCTTGTCCGAATCTATTTCTAACAACTGAGAAAAACCAATAATAGCGTTCATTGGCGTACGTAATTCATGACTCATACGTGATAGAAACTCTGACTTAGCTGTGCTCGCTTTTTGAGCCTGTTCTTGTGCTATTTTTCTTTCTTTATTTTCTTCCGTCAATAATAGTAATGATTGCTCTAACTCCAGAGTTCTTTCTTTGACACGTAACTCAAGTGTCGCATTTAACTCTTTTATTTCTTCTTCCGCTTTTTTTCGATCCGTAATATTTCGACATTCGACCACAATCTGATCAACTTTATGTTCATCATCAAAAACTGGCTTCATATAAAGTTCAACAGCCAGTTCAGTTTTTTCACTATCAAGAATATTGAATTCAGCATTAAACAGAGATCCCCCATTAACTTCAGTCAAACCTGTTTGAATGGTTTTCTGTGCATCTAAAGATGATGCATACCACGGACTGCCATACAATATATTACCAATCACAGATTCTTTTTCTTCTGTAATAAAATCCATCGCAGTTTGATTGACATCAATTAAGTCACCACGACTGTCTAAAAGGAATAGCCACTGTGTCGCTTGTTCAAAAACGGTATTAAAACGTCTGTCTGCTTCAGCTTTTTCGCGTTTTATATGTTGATGTTGCAGAAGGCGTGTAATTATCTGTATGAGTTCATGGGGCTTAACCGGTTTATAAAGATAATCATTTGCACCAAAACGTACCGCCTGTACCGTATATTTATTATCACGATAAGCCGTCATCATGATACAACCTATATCCGGATGAATAGACTTTAGCTCTGGAATTAAATCAAGCCCATTATCCTGACCGAGTTTAATATCAAGCAGTGCGATATCAGGTTTATTTTTTTGCACTAACAATTTTGCTTGTTCGGCGTTACTCGCCAAATCGATAAGACAGTCATCTATTTCCAGTTCCAGAATATCTTTGAGTGAGTCCAGAATATCTGGTTCATCATCAACGATTAGTATGCGTGTCGAATTTGATACTTTTATGACCTGATCATTTATTAACTCCTGAACAACCATATCTTTCACCCTGCTTTTACGTCTTTTAAATTTGTATTCAGTGGCAACCACAATATGACACTTGTGCCTTTACCTTGTTTAGTTTTAATTTCTATGCCACCAGAATGCTGCTGCATAATTTGTTTAACTGTTGGCATTCCCAAACCCACACCAAAACCTTTGGTAGAAAAAAGCGGTTCATAAATCTTCGCTAATACATCATCAGATATACCAGAACCATTATCGGCAATAATAATCTCTACACGCTCATCTTTAACCGTAGTTTTAACACTTAAAATAGCATTTTCTATATTTACAACTTTTTTGTTATCTTCCATCATGGCATGGCATGCATTCTCAAAGATATTGATAATAGCTCTGCGTAATCGATCCCTATCAATAGTTAACTCAATACCTTTTATTGAGAATTCTTTTTTCAGATAGATTTCATCAGGAAGCAGCTGCTCATCAATAACCGATTCAAGCCATTCATTAACTCGGGTAGGTTCTCGGTGAAGTTCTGTGATACGGGTAAAGTCCAATAGTTCATCAATAGTGCGATCACAACGCTCGATATTTCTGTCGATACGTTCGATGGCACTCTGAACTTGCTCATCATTTTTATCGCATTTCTTTTCAATTATATAAAGGGATGGACGCATAGCACCTAAAGGATTACGTAATTCATGTGACACCGTAGCGGTTAATTGGCCAAGAGTTGCTAGACGTTCTTTACGTACAAGTTCATCTTGTGTATTTTTAAGCTCTTGAGTCCGTTCATCAACTAATTCTTCCAGATGATTACGATATTTATTCAGTTCCGTCTCAGTAATTTTTCGTTCATTGATATCTTCAACTATTGATATAAAATATTTTGGCGTTCCATCCGCATTTTTCACCAGTGAAACCGTTAAACATATCCATATAATTTCACCCCATTTCTTAATATATCTTTTTTCCATTGAGTAAGTATCTAACTCACCATTAAGCATTTTATTTACAAACGTTAAGTCACTTTGAAGATCATCTGGATGGGTAATATCTTGAAAAGTTTTTCCTAATAATTCTTTCTCTGAATAGCCAACTATACTGCACAACTTCTGATTAACTTTAAGCCAACCACCCTCTGGTGAAACGTGAGCAACACCAACAGCCGCTTGCTCAAACGTTGATCTGAATTTTTCCTCACTTTCACGTAAAGCATTTGCACTCTCAACTTGCTCAGTTAAATCTTGTACTGTGCCAACTGAACGAAGCGGTTTATCATCCTCAAAAATTGTTTCACAATTTTCACGTACATACTTAATTGTTCCATCACTCATTTGTAAGCGATGTAAAATTTCATAAGGCTTTTGATTCAGCAATGAATCTGAATATGCCTGATTAACCACGTCGCGATCTTCAGGATGAATTGCATTAAGAAAAGCATCATAAGAGGCTTCGAATTTTGATTTATCAATATCAAACATACGGAAAATCTCATCCGACCAAACTAACTTTCCACTTACTAAGTTAAGTTCCCAGCTACCTACTTTAGCCAGGCGTTGAGCCTCATTAAACTGTAAAACACTAAGCTCTAACTGATGTTCGGCTTTACTTCGCTCACTGATATCTTCCACACTGGACCAGATGTATTTTTCACCATCACGCTCGATTGTTTGCCCTAATAAACTTACCGGAATACGTTGACCATCTTTATGAAAATATTCCTTTTCATAAGGGCCATAATGGCCCGTTATTATAAGATTTTCTAATTGTTGCTGCTCTTCCTCTGCATAATCTTCTGGCGTAATATCCAAATAATTCAGTTGTTTCGTTTCCTCTATGCTTCGCCCAATAATATTGACATAAGCCGGATTAATATCAACCAAAGAGCCATCCATGCGACTAAGAGCAAGACCAATCGGTGAAGTTTCAAACAACATTCGGTTATACGCTTCACTCTCTTGTAAGCCTTTAATAATGGGAGTAACGACACGCAAAAAGAAGTAAGCTCCAAACATGATCAATATTATAGCTACTGTGATACTAATAATTCCGACACGAATAAAAGGTGTGCGAATTTCTTTTAAATCAATTTTTGTAACAACACCGTAATCTAAAATCCGCACCGGTTCATAAGCTGCAAGAACTCTTTCACCTCGATAATCACGGGCAATAATGGTGCCCGACTTTCCAGCCAGAGCCAGCTGTATCGGCTCAGCATATAATCCACCCACTTCTAATGGCTGGCCTCGATCTATTTTTTCAAATGCACCTTTAAAACGTCTTGGTAATAAAAAAATAATATTATTTTTTTCTCGTTTGCCAAAAAGAAACTCACCGGTCTTTCCAAAACCCTTTATGTTGAGATGTGCATCACGAACCTGACTCACGGTAGCAGCAACTGCACCCTCAGCATGATCTTCTTTACTAAACGTCGCATCAAACCGAGCGACTGACTCTATTAACTTAGCTTGACTTTTAGTCGTTGCAATAAGCTGTGCACGTTGTTGTTCAAAAGCGGTGTTATACAAAATAGCAATCGTCAGCCCGACACAAACAAAAACAATAATTGTCAGCGCGATAATTAAAAGCAAAGCATGTTTATTTATTTTCATACTTCAACCTTTCAAAGAAGGTGCTAATGCTCATACCGAATTTCTCTTGTTAATCCCGAAAATTGCCTGTGTGTATATCTTACCCATTCCGCATATAATACCAAGCTAAATGGTTGGGTATTATTAAGAAGTATCATTTGTTTACATTCTTAGCCAACTCAAAATAATCTAAGCAGAATATGAAAAAAAATATTGAAGAGAGAATTAATCCTGAATTACACGAGCGTGTTTTAACTTTTGTTTGAGTTTGGTTATTTTTTAAACACAGCCATAAAAAAAGCCCCATCTCGAAAGACAGGGCTTTTTTTATAACAGTTCGCACCTCAGGAGGCACCGAACTTTTGCGTCAGAGCAAGGCGTGGAAATGATTTGAACGCGGAGCGTACACGTAGTACGTGAGCACTCAAATTATTTTCACAACGAGGCTATGGCGTAAAAGGGCAAGCCTCTTACATCATGCCGCCCATTCCTCCCATACCACCCATATCAGGCATCGCTGGTGCAGCTGCAGCGTCACTAGGTGCATCTGCAACCATTGCTTCAGTAGTTATCATAAGACCCGCAACCGAACCTGCATTTTGTAATGCTGAACGTGTTACTTTAGTTGGATCCAGGATACCCATTTCGATCATATCGCCGTATTCCGCATTGCTTGCGTTATAACCAAAGTTGCCTTTACCTTCTGCAACTTTATTTACAACAACAGAGGCTTCATCACCGGCGTTCATTACAATTTGACGCATTGGTTCTTCCATTGCACGACGTGCGATGTTGATACCAATGTCTTGATCGTGGTTGTCACCTGTTAATTTAGCTAAACCAGCAGCAACACGAATCAATGCAACACCACCGCCAGGTACAACACCTTCTTCAACAGCTGCACGAGTTGCATGTAATGCATCATCAACACGGTCTTTCTTTTCTTTCATTTCAACTTCTGTTGCTGCACCCACTTTAATCACTGCAACACCGCCGGCTAATTTAGCAACACGTTCCTGAAGTTTTTCTTTATCGTAATCAGAAGAAGTCTCTTCCATCTGTGTGCAAATTTGTGTCACACGTGAATCGATATCATCCTTATTACCAGCACCATCAATTAACGTGGTTTCTTCTTTAGTAACAATTACTTTTTTCGCTGAACCTAAATCTTCAACAGTTGCTTTTTCTAAAGATAAACCCACTTCTTCAGAAATAACCGTACCGCCAGATAAGATCGCAAGGTCTTGTAACATCGCTTTACGACGGTCACCAAAACCCGATGCCTTAACTGCTGCAACTTTAACAATACCGCGCATGTTGTTGATAACAAGTGTTGCTAATGCTTCACCGTCAACGTCTTCTGCGATAATTAATAATGGTTTACCCGCTTTTGCTACACCTTCAAGAATAGGCAATAAGTCACGGATGTTTGAGATTTTTTTATCATGTAACAAAATGAATGGTGCATCCATTT
>DAOVYB010000070.1 GCA_030635835.1 Gammaproteobacteria bacterium | reverse complement strand
GGAACTGGTTAAACAAGTGGGTAAAGATGCTCCTGTTACAATCGTAAACTCGATTAACCCTTACCGTTTACAGGGCCAGAAAACAGCAGCTTTTGAGATTGTTGAAGAGCTGGGTTGTGCGCCTGACTTCCATTGTATTCCTGTTGGCAACGCAGGCAACATTACTGCGCATTGGATGGGGTACAGTGAGTACCATGAGAATGGCATTGTAAACAGTCGTCCAAAAATGGTCGGTTATCAGGCAGCAGGTTCTGCACCGTTCATGCGTGGTGAAATGGTTAATGATCCTGAAACAGTGGCAACTGCAATTCGTATCGGTCACCCACAAAGCTGGGATAAAGCCTGGGTTGTTAAAGAAGAATCACAAGGTTGGTTCGATGAATGTACTGATGAAGTTATTCTTGCTGCACAGAAATTATTAGCAGAAAAAGAAGGTATCTTCTGTGAACCTGCATCAGCAACATCTTTAGCCGGTGCAATGATGGACATTGAATCTGGTAAGATTCCAGAGGGCAGTAAAATTGTTTGTACCTTAACCGGGCATGGTTTGAAAGATCCGGATACAGCTATAGCACAAAGTACGCGTCCATTGATTAATGTTGGTGCAACACTTGAAGAAGTGCGTAAAGCCATCATGGACAACATGTAAGAATTCTTGACGCGCTCTCTGGCGGCGTTGAAAATATATTAAAAATACTCACTGACTACATGTCAGCTCCGTTTTTTAATATATTTTCGCCTTGCCAGAAAACGCCTCAAAAATTCTTAAGTAATTTCTTGCTAATTTTTTTAATTCGTTTTTGCCTTGCCAGATAAGATGTCAAAAATTTTAGTAGTTATTTATTATCATTACAATTTAGAGACTGCCTATCGTGCCCAGTGAATCTACACTGACACTTTTTATCCCCGATTTGTTTGGCTTTCAGTCAACATTATCTAAACTAACTCAAGAAGAACTTTCTCAACTACCTGCAACTAAATTTCCTGTTTTAGAAAAATGGCTTTCGCGTGGCTTAAGAGAAAAGTCTGCTCATCATGATAATATTATTTTTTCTGAATTTGGTTTATCTATAGAAGATAATAAAGATAAACCTTTTGCCGCTTTGTCATTGCTGGCTGAAAATAATCCAGGGTTAAAAAAATCAAGTAAATATTGGTTGCGTGCCGATCCTGTTTGTCTGCAGGCTGATCGGGATGCCGTTATTCTTACGGCACATGAAGAGCTGGCTTTAACACAAGATGAAGCCGATAAACTGGTCGATAAAATCAATAGTCACTTCGTTGATGAACCATGGAGTTTGCATTCGTTAGCTCCTCATCGCTGGTATCTTGCTTTAGAAAAATCTGCTGATTTAATTACTCATCCTATCGCAAAGGTAATAGGTGAAAATGTAAATCATTTTATGTCGAAGGGGGATGATGCACATTACTGGCTAACCATTACAAATGAAATTCAAATGTTGCTACACGGTACAAATGTGAATTTTGAACGTGAGTCTCGCAATATGGTTACTGCAAATAGTCTGTGGCTCTGGGGTGGAGGCTCTTTACCAAAAAAGAATGAGCTTAATTCGAAATACGATAAAATTATTACAAATGATAATTTGTTTTCAGGTCTCGGCTATTATTGTGATTTAGATGTTTTACCTTTAAATTCTGAATTTATTGGTCATGTTGAACTGGGTAATAATTTTATTGTGTTGGATACTTTGTCAGGTTATGTACAGAATCGAGATGTATATTCTTTTATGCAAGCATTAAACAAAATGGAAGAGGGGTTTTTAAAGGATTGTAATAGGCTTTTATTAAATGGAAAGATAGAAAAGATTAAATTAATTTCAGATAACGGATTAATGATAGTTGTAACAAAAAAAATATTACGCCGATGGTGGAAACGTATTAAACCTTTCACAGATTTCAAATATGCATAAGTCTATAAAAAGAATATCAAATACTGAAAATGATCTTCCCGGAATTTCATCTGTATTGAATAGAGTGTACGTGAATCGTAATATTCAGTCAGAAGATGAACTGGATTATTCAATTAGCAAACTTTTACCCTTTGATAAGTTAAAGGGGATTTCAGAAGCCGCATCGTTAATTAGTGATGCAATAAAAAATGAATCAAGGATTATTATAATCGGTGACTTTGATGTTGATGGTGCAACCAGTACTACGGTTGCAGTTAAAGCATTAAAGAGTATGGGGGCTAAAAAAGTTGATTTCCTTGTACCTAACCGCTTTGAGTATGGTTATGGACTAACACCAGAGATTGTTGAGGTCGCTGTTGAGCGATTTAACCCTGATGTCATTATTACTGTTGATAATGGTATTTCAAGTCTTGAAGGTGTCAAAACTGCAAAGGCACATGGCTTAAAGGTTATCGTTACTGATCATCATTTGCCTGCAAAAACATTACCTAATGCGGATGCTATTGTTAATCCTAATCAACCCGATGATCATTTCCCCAGTAAAATGTTAGCGGGAGTTGGGGTGATTTTTTACGTCATGCTAGCGTTACGTTCATTATTACGGGAGCAGGGTTGGTTTGAAGAGCAAGGTATTCCGGTACCAAACCTGGCTGAGTTATTAGATTTAGTTGCCTTGGGAACAGTCGCTGATGTTGTACCTCTTGATTACAACAATCGTATTCTTGTATCACAAGGTTTAGCTCGTATTCGTTCTGGACACGTTTGTACCGGGATTAAAGCCCTCATTGATATTACTGGACGAGAGACGGAACGTTTAATTGCCAGTGATTTTGGCTTTGCCATTGCGCCAAGATTAAATGCTGCGGGTCGTCTGGACGATATGTCGTTAGGGATTAATTGTTTATTAAGTGATGATATTGTTGAAGCTCATAAAATAGCTCAACAATTGGATGAAATTAATCATGCCCGCCGTGATATTGAAGCAGACATGAAACAGCAAGCAGAAAAACTATTAGATGAAATGTCTCTGGACGATAATGCGAATTTACCATTTGGTTTGTGTTTGTTCGATGAAGGTTTTCATGAAGGTGTTGTCGGTATACTGGCTTCACGAATTAAAGATCGCTGGAATCGGCCAGTGATTGTTTTTGCCAAAACAGAGGATAACTTATTAAAAGGATCTGGACGTTCAATTAAAGGTTTACACATTAGAGATGCTCTCGACACGGTAGCAACTCAAAACCCAAATTTAATATCAAAATTTGGTGGCCATGCGATGGCTGCAGGTTTAACTATTGCTGCAGATGATTATTCTCTATTTACAAAGGCATTTGATGACGAAGTACGCCGCCATTTGTGTGACGATGATTTACAAGGCGTTGTGATAAGTGATGGTGAATTATTAGAGTCTGAATTAACCATGAATACAGCAGATGAACTTCGTTATGCCGGGCCCTGGGGACAAACTTTTCAGGAGCCGGTGTTTGATGGACTGTTTAATATCATCAGCAAACGCATTGTCGGTGAGAAGCACTTAAAGTTATCACTACAACCGGATGGTTCTAGCCTTGAGATTGATGCCATAGCATTTAATACGACTGATGAAGAATGGTCACAGGATCATCTGCAAGCGAAGGTTGCCTATCGCTTGGATGTGAATGTATTCCGTGGGCGGCAGAGCTTACAACTGATGGTTGAGCATATTGAACCTTGTTAGTTTGTTTGTCAGGGTGTGTTTTAAATGTAGGTCAGATTTCAATCTGCCGCCGATGTATATATGTCAGACTGATACCCTCCATACTAATTTGATGTGGGACACTATGAGTCTGCTCTGCAAAAAACTACTGCTCTAAATGTAGGTCGGGCTCATAGTGCCCCACATTTAAAATCACTTAGAGGGTATCAGCCCGACGCAGAGGTAATTCACAACTCTAGGCCTTTATTTTAACCTCAATCCATTATTAGCAGATGAAACAAAAGTGAGGTTGATTCAATTAAGTCTGTAATCATCTACTGTAGTTTAATTTTCTAACGTTGCGTCGGGCTGAAGCCCGACCTACAAAAAACTGCGCACTGAATGTAGGTCGGCTTTTAAGCCGACGCAGCGGTAAATTATTACCTCAATCTCTTTTCGCACCAGAATAAGTTAGCTAACAATTTGAGCTGAGACATGCAGCTAGGGTATGATAGCGCCTTTATTTTTATGGATTTCAATATGTTGGAAATTAATCCAGTCAAAACTCGAATCAAAGATTATCAGGCTCGTACTGACGTCCTGAGGGGGTATCTTTGACTATGAGGCCAGGAAAGAGCAGTTAACCGAAGTTATTCGTGAACTCGAAGAACCTGATGTTTGGAATAATCCTGAACGTGCTCAGGAATTGGGTAAAGAGCGTGTTACTTTAGAAAAAATCGTTAAAATCATTGATGAGCTTGATTCGAGTCTGGCTGATGCGACTGAATTACTTGAACTAGCCGCAGAAGAAGATGATGCCGATACTGTGCAGTCAGTAGAAACTGAACTGGATGAGAAAGAAAAATCTCTTGAACAGCTCGAATTTCAGCGTATGTTTTCTGGCAAAATGGATGCAAATAATGCGTTCCTAGATATTCAGTCAGGCTCAGGTGGAACAGAAGCGCAAGACTGGGCTGAAATGCTGCTGCGAATGTATTTACGCTGGGGTGAGAGCAATGGTTTTACCACTGAACTGATTGAAGCTTCATCAGGTGAGGTGGCGGGTATTAAAAGTGCGACGATTAAGTTTACTGGTGATTATGCTTTTGGCTGGTTACGAACCGAAACAGGTGTGCATCGTTTAGTCAGAAAATCACCTTTTGATTCAGGTAATCGCCGTCATACTTCTTTTTCTTCTGTTTTTGTTTCACCGGAAGTGGATGACAATATTGATATTGAAATTAATCCTTCTGATTTACGTATTGATACCTACCGCGCCAGTGGTGCAGGTGGACAGCACGTCAATAAAACGGATTCTGCGGTTCGCTTAACACACGAACCTTCTGGTATCGTGGTACAGTGCCAAAGCGGTCGCTCGCAGCATCAAAATAAAGATAATGCGATGAAGCAACTTAAATCAAAACTTTATGAGTTCGAGTTGCAGAAACAAAATGCAGAAAAACAGGCACTGGAAGATGGGAAAACGGATATTGGCTGGGGCAGTCAAATTCGTTCTTACGTATTAGATCAGTCGCGGATTAAAGATTTGCGGACAAATGTTGAAAGCAGTAATACCCAGGCTGTATTAGATGGTGGCTTGAATATGTTTATTGAAGCAAGCTTAAAAAGCGGGTTATAAATCAAAAGATTTCAACGCAAAGGCGCAAAGAACGCTAAGAAATGCAAAGTAAAATATTGCATTATTATCTTCTTTAGCTTTTGTGTGATTTTGAATGTTGTTATAACAGAAATATTGAGAGTTATGAATATAAACAAAATTGCTAACTCTGCGGACCTTTGCGTTCTTAGCGCCTTTGCGTTAGGTTTTATTTTTTAGAGAAAAGAGTATGAATGATAAAGTAGAACAACAACCTGTAGATGAAAATAAATTAATTGCAGAGCGTCGCCAGAAATTAGCGGGCATACGTGAAGCAGGTGTGGCATTTCCAAATGACTTTCGCCGTAATGTGATGGCGGGTGAATTATCAGCAGAATATGGAGATAAAACTAAAGAAGAACTTACTGAATTAAATCTACGTGTTAGTGTTGCCGGCCGTATGATGCTCAAGCGGGTGATGGGTAAAGCCAGTTTTGCTACAGTTCAGGATATGTCTGGCCGTATTCAGTTTTATGTTGCACGTGATGATTTGCCTGAAGGTGTTTATAACGAACAATTTAAAAAATGGGATATCGGCGACATCATCGGTGGCGAAGGTGTCTTAATGAAAACCAATAAAGGTGAGCTGTCTGTTAAGTTAGATAGTATTCGCCTTTTAACAAAATCATTGCGACCGTTGCCTGAAAAGTTTAAAGGTGTGACTGATCAGGAAACTCGTTATCGTCAACGTTATCTTGATTTAATTATGAATAATGACTCGCGTGATACTTTTATTATGCGTTCAAAAATTGTTGGTCATATTCGTGAGTTTTTAACTGCAAAAAACTTTCTTGAAGTTGAAACACCGATGATGCAGGTTATTCCTGGCGGGGCAACCGCACGACCATTCACCACTTATCACAATGCGCTGGATATGGATTTATTTTTACGTATTGCACCTGAGTTATATTTAAAACGTTTAGTCGTCGGTGGCTTTGAACGTGTATTTGAAATTAACCGTAACTTCCGTAATGAAGGTTTATCAACTCGTCATAATCCAGAATTTACCATGATTGAATTTTATGAAGCGTATGCTGATTATAAAGATCTCATGGATATCACTGAAGAAATGTTGCGTTCAATTGCTGAAAATGTCGTGGGTAAAACTCAGATTCCTTATCAGGGTGATGTTTATGATTTTGCAAAACCATTTGATCGTATGACGATTAAAGAATCTATTCTTCATTTTAATAATGATGTTACAGAAGAAGAACTGAATGATGAGGTAAAAGCTCGAGCGATTGCTGAACGTTTAGGAATTCCTCTTAAAGACGGTTATGGATTAGGTAAAGTTCAAATAGAAATATTTGAAAAAACGGTTGAACATCGTTTAATGAATCCAACCTTTATTACTGCATATCCTACAGAAGTATCACCATTAGCACGTCGTAATGATGAAGATCCTTTTGTTACTGATCGTTTTGAATTTTTTGTTGGTGGCCGTGAAATCGCCAATGGTTTTTCTGAGCTTAATGATGCTGAAGATCAGGCTGAACGCTTTAAAGCGCAAGTTGAAGAAAAAGAAGCGGGTGATGATGAGGCAATGTTCTTTGATGAAGATTACATCACTGCACTTGAACATGGTATGCCACCTACAGCGGGTGAAGGTATAGGTATCGATCGTTTAGTAATGTTATTTACAGATGCACCATCAATCCGTGATGTCCTTCTTTTCCCGCATATGAGGCCAGAAGCTTAATCGAAGATTAAGATTGGGTCTTGCTCGACGAACCTCTTCGAGGTTCCTAAGTGCGCCCTGAAGCTTAACGGCAGTTAAGCTGAGGAAGTACTCCTGGGGTGCGACCAGAAGCTTAATCAAAGGATAGATATATAACCAATTTACTAAAATAAAAAAGCGTCCATAAAGGATGCTTTTTTATATAAAAATTCTAGTAGTTAAGATAGTGCCGCACGTGCTGCTTCAATATTTGCATTAGTTTCATCCATATCAACCACACTGACATCTGGTTGAAGACCCAACTTGGCAAATGAAGGTACCGTTGACCAATCAATTTCTGTATGACGATGGTTGGTATCAATTAAGCTTTGCAGGTT
>DAOVYB010000033.1 GCA_030635835.1 Gammaproteobacteria bacterium | reverse complement strand
CTGTGATCCCTGCCTGTCGGGCAGCAGCCGGTTAAACTTAAAGACAGAATAAGCATGTAGAGCCAAAAGCGGAGAATTTGCGGACGCGGGTTCGATTCCCGCCGCCTCCACCAATAAAATAAAATAGGCCATCTGATTTTCAGATGGTCTTTTTAATTGGTGAAGCTAATTTATATTATTGACTAATATTTTGCAGCGATTTTATCTTTCGAACCCAGGGTGTTTTTCCCTGTAGTGCATCAGGTAACTTTTTCATTGCAACTTTAGCAGCGGCAACAGTTTTATATGTGCCATAAATTAAAGCATAACGATCAATTCCACCACGTACGTAATGATAATAACCACCATTACCTTCTAACTGATTATCATTGTATGATTTTTTGATTGATTTTTCGTTTCTGCTACTGGCAAGTTGTATTGTATATTTATTTGGTTCCTGTTTTGTTAACCACATTTCAGGATCAATATTAAAGTCTAGTGAGATACCATTAGCGGGCGAAATAACCTGTTTATTCAAATTTAAATAGGCTTGTATAAGACCTGAACGGGTTGCATTTTTTAACCATTTATTAGCTACCCGCTTATTTTTCTGTACGCCATTTCCTTTGGAGTAGTAACTTGCTAAATTATATTGAGCAATTGTATTCCCTTTACCAGCTAACTCAGACCAAAGTCTTACTGCTTTAGTGCTGTTGTTATTTTTACTTGCGATAACCGCATCACTGACAGAAGCAGCGGCAATATTTTGCGATGAGAGCAAAATAAAGAGAGAGAACATAAAATTATTAAAGTAATTTTTAATATTTAATTTCATCATTATTACATCCTTGATATATCGTTATTACGCCACTTCCAATGTTCGTGTTTTTGCACAACCTGATAACAATTCATAAAGCAGAATATTTGCCTGACGTTTATGATTTTCATTCTTTTCTTTTTCGACAGAAAAGTAAGGTGCAACTAAACGAGTAATATTTTGGTATGAAATAACATCTGCAACCTGAGCATCATGATAGAGACGAATTGTCATTTCAACGGGCGTAATTTTTGGACACTCTGTAAACGTAAGATTAAGTGAGATTAATGTTGTATAACGGCTGACTTCTAAACACTTAAGTTTCACAACTTTAAGCTTGTCACGATAAACTAATGCATCTGAAGACAACTCAATAATCTCAGGAAAGATTTCCTGAAGATACATATAGTTTCGTTCAAAGAACCACATCGGTTCTTTATCTCGTGTTTGTTCAAGGGTATGACTCAAATCTTTTATCCTTCCAAATACAACTTAACTTTTTATCTTCGTACATATATATCGGCTTAAATCAGAGTATGCTTTAATTCATTAAGGATACTCTATAAGCAATAAAGCCTGATATTATCAGGCTTTATTAGTGCAACAACTTTTCAAAATGTAAAAATATGTTACTTTTGCGCTAAAATTTTCTCCAATCTGGCCATATCGTTAATAACTCGCCATTCTCCACCACCAGACTCAACTTTCATGCGCCATTCTTCCAGTCGATCCAGATATTCTCTGGGGTCAATATTATCAGAACGCAATTTAGTTACATTCAATGCAACAACCGAATAATTATTAACTGAGAGCGGAATATCACGTTTGTAGCCCTTTCTTAATTCTTCTTTTAAATCAGAAAAAATAAGGATGGTATTATGTCCGGTACCCGCTTCATTTAGAAATTCAATGCCTTGTAAAATGCCACCTGTAATATCAGTGTAGGCACTACCTTTTACGGATTTTACAAATTTATCAATTTTTTCACGAAAAACGCGTTTTTGCTGATTAGTTGCACTGGGACGATCCTGAAAAGTAACTTTAGCAACTATATCTTTTTCGCTAAAACTTCCGGTATCAACACGAGCTACTGCAAAAGAATCAGCAGGCCCTAATTGAGAAAGAATATAGTTAATAACTCTTTGTGCTTGTTTCAGCTCTTTAGTATAAGTACCTGACGTATCCATCAACATATATACACCACGAGTATTAGGTACAACAGGTTCATCACTGCATGACTGTAATAAAAATGATGTGAAAATTAAAAAAATCAAATAGGTTTTATATCCTATTTTCATAATACGCCTCCAACTTTTGAACTTGATGAGCCGGTTACTTTCTTACCGCCTTCTTTATTATTGAGTAATTTTTCAATCCCTAAAGGTAAGAATATAAGGAAGTCATAAACATGGACAAATATTTTTCCAGAAGATCTTGCAATACTTCCTACCAATCTTAAAAACCACTCTAAAGAACGTAAGAAAGCAACAGAAACTGTACCTAATACTGTACGCATAGAATGAATAAATGATTCAAGAGGAATGGCAACAAAAGTTAAAGCAAAGGGTAAAACAAAACCCAAACCCATTTGTGCTGCAGTTGTTATCCAGAGGGCTGAATTTTCTCTCACTTCAACTCCGCCTGTATCACTCAATAATGCAAGAGTTGCCTGACTATCTTCCATAAGAATTTCACGCATATAAGCCAAACCGGCTTCAACGCATGCTAATGAAAATAAGAAAACAAATGTTATCCAAACCATTTTTACTCTCATTTTGTCATTTAATGCGCCTATCACAGGAAAGAGTCGTGTAATACGTAAAGATTCCATTAAAAACAGACCTAATGATATCTCGACCAGAATAATGACAAGTGCAGCTACACTCGAGGTTTTAAAGCCCATTAACATGTCTGAACCACCAACCATTTCTGACATAGGGCGCGCGATTAAATTAAAGTTAATAAAAGCACCACCTACTGCAATGGCAAGTACAAACCCTGCGATAAAAAATTGTGTCATTGATGATGATGACAACATACGTTGCGCTTTGTCTGTGCCTTTTAATATATCTTCATAATCATGCATTAAACGATCAATTGTGACTGAACGTGCGAGCAAACTATTTACTGACTTATCAACTTCCTGCAATGCTTTTAAAACATTACGCCAGTGCGGCATCATTTTTTGTAATATTTGATGACGTTTACTGCTGGCTTTACGGTACTCATCTAAAGCCCTTGTACTTGATTTAACTAAAGATTGGTGGATGTCTTCAAGAATATTACCGACAGTTGGGTCACCTTTTGCCACAGGAATTTTTGCAACAGCATCAACAGCCTGAACCCAGGCAGGTGGAGTGGGAGGTACATCTGTACTTTCCTTATAACTTTCATCAATTGCAGTTACTTCTTCATTAAGATGACGATGTAACGCCGGATATTCTGATAAATCTTTACGTACTGTTGCATCAATACGCTCAAATTCACGTTCGATTATACGTTCAGTTGCTTCACGACCCTGCGCTAATAAAACATCACGATTACGAACAACTAAAATATTACGTAAGAGTTTTACAGAACGTGCACTTAAACGAAAAGAATTGTGTATTGCTTCACTAAATGAATAAATACCTTTATGGGCTTGGTTTCGAGCTATATATAGTATAACCGTTAATAATACAAACCAGATTGCACCTGATAAAGCAGTACTTGATGGCACAATCATAAATACATCATTAAACGTCATTCTAACCCCCTTTACACTGCTTAATGCAGAAACCGCTAATACCAAAGAGTTTAGCGAGGATAACCTTAATAAACCGAGAAACGTATCACAGGATATTCTTATACTCTATATTATATAGAGTGATTATAGCGTTCTTATTTTTCCATTAAGTTAAGAGTATAGATGTTTATTGAGTATTGTCATGCTTAACAAACGTATTACATGCCATGAATATTACCGAATAGTAATATGGTGTTTATCAAAAGATGAAATAATTAATTAAATTTACATAAGCCACATTAATAATGAATTAATCATCGATACATAAAAAACAGTGTAATATTAATTTTACTGATAAGTTAATTTGACTCATTACTCTGTAATATTTGGAAATTTTTCAGAAATAAATTTACGCATACGTAAATGTGCCTGACCTAATAATTGACTTACCCGTGATTCACTCACATCAAGAACCTGACCTATTTCTCGTAAATTAAGTTCTTCATCGTAATATAAACTCACAATAAGCTTTTCACGCTTTGGCAAAATATTAATTGCAGTAACCAGTTGTTCACGAAATTGTTGTTTTTGTAACCCTTCACTTGGATTAAGTTGTGAAACATTACTAACATCACATAGTGAATTATCATCCGTACCCAGTTCAACAAAATTCAGGATTCGACAACTGTTGCTTTCCTGTACCAGCTCAAAATATGCATCAATTGAAATACCCATTTCTTCTGCAATTTCTTTTGGTTTTGCTTCACGCCCGGTTCTTGTTTCAATAGTTGAAACAACCTTCATTAAATCCCGGTGTTTTTTATGAACAGATTTTGGTGCCCAGTCATTACGACGTAACTCATCTAACATGGCACCACGAATTCGGATTGTGGCATAGGTGGTAAACGCAGCTCCCTGTGAGGCATCATAGTGTTGCGATGCATCAAGTAACCCGATCATACCGACCTGAATCAAGTCATCAACGACAACACTTGCCGGTAACCTTGCCGCCAGATGATACGCAATTCGACTTACCAGCCCAGAATGTTCTTCAATTAAATTTTCAGCCATTACTGGCTCGGCTATTGGGTACATAAGTTACCTTTCCTACCTTCAATCATAGATTTTTTAAGTCTAAGTACTGACAAAGTCATCCATACCAAACATGAGATGAATCCTTAAACCTCAATATTGAATAATGCATAAACCATGCCTACTCTATAACAGGTAATATCACTAAGATTTTAAGTATAGGGGAAGAAAAGGAAGGAAAGTTACTCGCTGCAACGTTTTAACAATTCTTTTGCAATTTGCTCCAGGGGATACTGATCTTTAGCTGCGCCAAGTTTATATGCTTCACCGGGCATACCCCATACAACGGAGCTTTTCTCGTCCTGAACGAGTGTTTTAGCGCCACTTTCAAGCATTTCTTTCAATCCGGCCGCACCATCTGCTCCCATGCCAGTCAGGATAACCCCTACAGCATTTGCACCGACATTTTGTGCAATTGAACGAAACATGACATCAACACTGGGTTTATGCCGATTAACCGCCGGACCATCATTTAAACGGCAAACATAACGTGCGCCATTACGCTGAACGAGTAAATGCTGATCACCTGGTGCAATATAAACATGCCCCGGCAAAATTTGTTGTCCATCAACTGCCTGACAAACGGTCATTGCAGAAGTTTTATTCATACGATCTGCAAACGGCTGGCTAAATGCAACCGGAATATGCTGGCTGATTACCATACCTGCTGTATCAGCCGGCAAACGTTCAAGAACAGCTTTTATAGCTTCTGTTCCGCCGGTTGATGCACCAAGCGCTATAATTTTTTCTGTAGTTTTTAACTTTGATGGGCCTTTACGTTTTTGTAAAACAGCATCTGCAGAAAGCTTGGGGGCGACCGCTAATTTAGGACGGTCCGCAATGGCATGTACTTTTGCCATTGCAGCAGCTTTAATCTTTTCACAAATTTCTTCAGAATATTCTTTAAGGCTAATTGAAACATCAATCTTGGGTTTGGATACAAAGTCAACCGCACCAATTTCAAGCGCTTCAAATGTAACATCAGCCCCTTTTTCAGTCAGTGTGGAAATCATGACGACTGGCATCGGACGTAAACGCATTAAATTTGTTAAAAATGTAATACCATCCATTTTTGGCATTTCAATATCAAGCGTTAAAACATCCGGTTCAAGTTTTTTGATTTTCTCACGAGCATCATACGGATCATGCGCAGTGCCAATAACTTTAATGTCTGGATCTGAATTAAATATTTCAGTGAGTAACTGACGTATCAGGGCAGAATCATCTATTATTAATACTTTAATCATAAAAATCTAATACCCATTCACTATTAAAATAAATCAATCTCACCTGCAACAGGTTCTTTCTCAATTTTGGTACGATAATTTGTTTCACGTTCAATAATAGTATTGTTGTGCATTGAACGTAGTTTTTTCACTCTCACCTTTCCTGTAGAAGGAAAATATAAAACTTTACGTGGATAAATATCACCAAGATCTTTTGCAGCAAGTTCAAGGGTTTCATCCATGATGTATTGCATAACAAAGTCAATATTCTTTTTACCGATATCCAGCGTGTGCATATTTTTCAAAACACGACCACCGCCAAATAATTTCACTTCAAGATTTTTTCGCATACCACCATTTTTCAAAATATCATTAATCATTTGTTCCATAGCAAAGTTGCCATAACGGGTTGATTCACCCATGTAGCCACCAGAACTTGACATTTCGTCCTTGTTAACAGGTAACATAAAATGATTCATTCCACCTATACCAAAAACCTTGTCACGAATGCATGCTGAAACACATGAGCCTAATACAGTAACAATCACTTCATCATGAATAGTGACATAATATTCACCGGGTAAAATTTTTGCTGCATAACGTTCATTTAACCTGTCCCAGTATCTATTAATGTGTTTAAAGCCTTCAAGTTCAGGCTCCATTTGTGGTAATATTGAGCTTTCATTTATCATACTATTCATAATCTACTTGGTTTTCTTATAGATTGTTTTACCTAACAGTTGAAAACGGTCACAAATTTTATACATTGATTCAGAATGTCCAATAAACAAGTGTCCATCATCTGCCAGCATATCTGCATAGCGATCAAATAACATAGCCTGTGTTTCCTTATTAAAATAAATCAATACATTACGACAAAATATAATGTCAAAGGGACCTTTCATTGGCCATTCATGCATTAAGTTAAGCTGCTTAAATGTAATCATCTCTTTTAATTCATCTGACATTTCAACCATTGAAGAATGATCACCTGTGCCTTTATTGACCCATTTCCTCATATCTTCTTTTGTTAAGCCATTTACACGATCTTCTGTGTAAATTCCATTAGATGCTTTCATAACCATATTTGAATCAAGATCAGTGGCAAGAATTTTTGCATCCCAGCTACGGGTATCTTTTAGTATTGAACGTACCGTCATTGCAATCGTATAAGGTTCTTCACCAGAAGAGCAGCCTGCAGACCAGATTCGTAAACGTTTATTTCTTTTCTTTTTAATCAGTTCCGGAAGTAATTTTGACTTCATAAAGTCAAAATGATGTGATTCACGAAAAAAAGCTGTCAGATTTGTCGTTAATGCATTTATAAAATGTATTAATTCTTGTTCATCATGTTTAAGACTGGATAAATATTCATCAAATGTACTTAAATTCAGCTCTCGCAAGCGTCGTGATAAACGGCCATAGACCATATCAACTTTGTGATCAGCAAGAACAATACCCGTACGCTCACTGATTAGATCACGAACATACTTAAAATCGTTTTCGTTAAAGATAAACTCGCGGTTATAAACAGAAGTTGCAGTCATTAACTTAATTCCTTAACTCTTTTCATTAATCACACTAAACTTTAGTAAGAGACAACAAAATTTTTTAGCAATATATTGTCAGGCAGCCTTGTCTAACAGCAAGGCCTCTTTCATACCCAGTAAACCAGCTGATTTAAATAATGGTTCAGAAGGAGTGCGCCATGCTACATCAATATTTTTAATTATAGCTTCTTCAATAAATAAATAGAGTAACTGTAATGATGCGGCATCAATTCTTTCAACTTTCTCACCATCAAGAATAATTTTTTTATTTGAAAATAATTTTTTCAGTTCTTCATATACTTCTGCGACAGTAGATATATCCTGAATAGCCTGTATTTTAAAAACAACATCTTCAGTTTTTGATTTACCTGGCTTTTCTTTAGCTGAAGTTTTAGCTGTTGGTTTTTTCGGTGCTGCTTTTTTCTTTTTTTTCTCTTTACTTACTGTATTTTCTTCAGCTTCTGATACTTCAGTATCTTCTGCGTCATCCTTTAACCATGCTAAAGGATCATGACCAATCATAGATTTATTTTTTTTTGCCATTACAATGTCCTTCCTTCTAATAAGTCCGCACTCAGAGTAAAATAATCCTCAGCACCATGACTACCACCACGATATTCAAAAATTGTTTGTCCAAAGCTAGGGCTTTCTGCAAGAGCCGATGTTTCTCTTATCGGTGTTGACAGTACCTTATTGGGAAAATGTTCAATTAGTGATTTATAAACATCCTGCGCCAGCTTACGTCGCTGATGGAAACGTGTAACCACCACCCATTCTTTAAATTTTTTGCCCAGTGACTTTTCAAACATATTGAACGTTCCCATTAAGTGGGATAAACCATGCAGAGATAAATATTCACTTGCAACGGGGATAATCACTTCTTCTACTGCATACAATGCACTGATAACCAGAAAACCCGATGCCGGTGGACAATCAATAAAAACAAAGTCCTGATCTTCGAGTTGACTAATCGCTAACTTTAAACGTTTGGCTTGTGCAGATGAACCTTCACCAAGTTGTTCTACTTGCGCCAGCTTTTTTCCCGCTGGAATCAGGTAAAGATTTTCACGAGCGACCTGTATCACATCAGAAATTTCGGTCTCAGCCATCAGGACTTCATCAATACCCGCCATGTTACGAGTATCTATTCCCAGACTGGCAGACAATGAACCTTGTGGGTCAAGGTCAATTACCGTAACCTGTTTACCTCGCTCAGCTAAAGCATAAGCAAGGTTGGCAACTGTTGTTGTTTTACCAACACCGCCTTTCTGGTTAATTACTGCAAAAAGACGCATTGCATTTATCTCCATACTTCAATAAATAATAAAATGAGGCAATTAATTAACCATCTTCTAATTTAAATTGTAATGCCAGACCGGACAGGAGTTTTACTTTACCCGTCATTTCAGAGCTCGCTGCTGCAGCTTCTTCAACTAATGCTGCATTTTGCTGAGTCATTTCATCCATTTGCATTACCGCACTATTCACTTGCTCAATGCCATTTGCCTGTTCCTGACTTGAAGCTGCAATCTCAGCAATAATGTCGGTGACTTTTTTAACACCGCTAACAATTTCTTCAAGTGTTTTACCGGACTCATCAACTAAATCACTACCTTGCTGAACTTTTTCAACACTATCAGTGATTAAACCTTTTATTTCTTTAGCCGCATCAGCACTTCGCCCTGCCAAGGTACGTACTTCACTTGCCACAACGGCAAAGCCTCTACCTTGCTCACCAGCACGTGCTGCTTCAACAGCGGCATTTAATGCAAGTAAGTTTGTTTGAAAAGCAATTTCATCAATAACACCAATGATGTCTGCAATTTTTTTACTACTGGTATTAATTTCACTCATTGCAGTCACGGCTTTAGCAACGACAGCGCCACCTTTTTCTGCCTGATCCCGTGTACTCGAAGCTAACTGGTTTGCTTGTCGAGTGTTATCCGCATTTTGTTTAACTGTTGATGTCATTTCTTCCATACTTGAAGCAGTTTCTTCTAATGAAGATGCCTGCTCTTCAGTACGTTGCGAAAGATCGGTATTGCCACTTTCAATTTCAGCGGCTGTACGTAAAAGCACATCAGATGATTGTTTTACCTGACCGATTGCAGTACGTAATTTTGATTGCGAAAATATATTTGCGTAAACAAGTTGGCCAACTTCATCAGTTAATCCTGTATAGATATATTGTGCTAATAGATTATTTGCAACAGCTTTTGATTCATTTGAGAAGCGAATTAAGTGCCTCAGGCTATAACGAATAATCAAATGTGTCATGGCCAAAGCAACCACTCCACCACCTAGCAATAAAGGCCAACTAATATTTCCAAATACGGCAAATATTGCAAGCAAAGGAATTAAAATTGATGCAGCTGAAATACTTACTTTTGTAGCTATGCCAAAATTAAACCGACCTAAGCTAACCGCATCCAGTTTTGAACGACGTTTATCATCATCTGATTTACCCGACATAATTTTTGAATAAAGTTTTGCAGAACGATCAACCCATTCCCTTTTTGGTTTGGCCCGCACTGACTGATAGCCAGTTACTTTTCCATCAATGTACATTGGACTTACATAAGCATCTACCCAGTAGTTATCACCATTTTTACAACGATTTTTAACCATACCAATCCATGGTTTATTTGCCTTAAGATGTGTCCACAAATCTGCAAAAGCTTCAGGTGGCATATCAGGATGACGTACGCTGTTATGATTTTTCCCAATAATTTCATTAGTATCAAATCCACTAATATTCATGAAATCTTCGTTGGCAGAATCAACAATACCTTTTAAGTCAGTGGTAGAAATAATTTCAGTAGTTTCACTGAATTGTTTTTCATTATTTGTAACGGGGGCATTAATTTTCATTCTTGTTCTCCACTAACTATATATTCATCTGTTGTTGAACTCGTATAAAGGATTACTCTAAAATTCATCCCATTCAGAATCAACCGTACCCGTTGCAGCTGGACGTGCTGGTTGCAACTGTTTTTCCAAGCTAGATGACTTACGTACTTCTCTTGCAGATGAAATTTCCACGGGGTTTTCAGCTTTTTTACTGGCTTTTGGAGCAACAGGTTTCGATGCTCGAGTTGTGGATGTACTTCCAATATTAAAGAATGCCATTCTTTGGTTTAACACTTGCGCTTGCTCTTCCATAGAGCGACTGGCCGCTGTAGCTTCTTCAACCAATGCGGCATTTTGTTGGGTCATTTCATCCATTTGCATCACGGCACTGTTCACTTGTTCAATACCATTTGCTTGCTCCTGACTCGAAGCGGCAATTTCAGAAATAATATCGGTGACTTTTTTAACGCCGGTGACAATTTCTTCCAACGTTTTACCCGAGGCGTCTACCAATTCGCTACCCTGCTCAACTTTCTCAACACTGTCGGTAATCAAACCTTTAATTTCTTTAGCGGCATCAGCACTGCGTCCTGCTAAAGTGCGTACTTCACTTGCGACTACCGCAAAACCACGACCTTGTTCACCGGCACGCGCGGCTTCTACCGCTGCATTTAATGCAAGCAAATTAGTCTGGAAAGCAATCTCATCGATAACGCCAATGATGTCGGCAATTTTTTTACTACTGTCAGTTATTGCCGCCATAGCATCAACCGCGTTAGATAGAACTTCACCACCTTTTTCAGCTTGCTCTCGTGTACTCATGGCAAGTTGATTTGCCTGGCGAGTATTATCCGCATTTTGTTTTACGGTTGAGGTCATTTCTTCCATACTCGAAGCCGTTTCTTCAAGTGAAGAGGCTTGTTCTTCAGTGCGTTGGCTGAGATCCTGATTACCTGTTGCTATCTCATTAGAGGCTAAAGCAATCTCATTCGCACCATTAGTCACATCCGTAACCACCTCAGTCAGAGCGATACCCATCGCATTCATATCACTCAACATACTGCCCAACTCATCTTTTGAATCAACATCCCAGCGTTGAGTTAAATTACCTGAGGAAATAGATTTAATACCGTCAACTGCACGTGTCACGGGTTTGGTAATCATACTGACGATGAAATAAGCCACTACAACAGCGATAGCCACCGCAATTAATCCTAGTATTACCATAAATGTTTTCAGAGCACTGCCTGAATCTTGAGCTGATTTTATATCTGTATCAGCCAAAACTTGTTGGTTTTTGATCATCGCAGTCAGGCTTTTAACTAATTTACCTGCACGCGGAGCAGCTTTTGTGCCTAACCAGAGGTTTGCCATATTCCAGCTTTTACTGCCACGAATTTTGAACATTTTTGCTGGTAAGTCTTTAAATTCAGCACGTGCTTTAGAGAATTTTTTAAATGACGTTTTTTGTGCTGGCGAAAGAAGGTGAGCATTTTTTGATAAATCTCCGAAACGCTTAATATTTTTAGCCCAAAACCTGTTAAAAGTTTTACTGAATTTTTCATCACCTGTTAACAGGAAAGCACGGATATTTGCCAGAGACAAACCTGTAGTACCACGAACATCTGCCATCATGCCTAAT
>DAOVYB010000074.1 GCA_030635835.1 Gammaproteobacteria bacterium | reverse complement strand
TTATATAAATTATGTACCGCACCTAAAACGCGATAACACATATCAACAGAGTTCACGATAATGCGTAAAGCATAAACATCCATAACTTCACTAAATGAAAGCTGTTTGATTTTCATTTTGTTATAAATACTAAAAAGATGTTTTTCACGGCCAATAACTCGCCCGATAAGACCTTCTTGCCGCATCCGCTCTAAAATAGAATTTTCCAACTTTCCGATAATTTCATTACGGTTACCACGCGCTTTTTTTACATTTTCATCCAGCACACGATAACGCTCAGGATACATGGCCAAAAAGCCTAAATCCTCAAGCTCAAGACGCATTCGGTTCATACCCAGGCGGTTGGCAATAGGAGAGAAAATTTCGAGAGTTTCACGTGCAATGCGACGTTTTTTATCGGGTCGCATGACGCCTAAAGTGCGCATATTATGCAGACGATCAGCGAGTTTAATTAAAATAACCCGGATATCTTTTACCATCGCCAACATCATTTTACGGAAATTTTCCGCCTGGGCTTCGGCCTTGGATGCAAATTCTATGTGGGTAAGTTTACTGACACCATCAACCAACTCAGCGACTTCTGATCCAAAACGGCTTTCAACCTGATCTTTGGCAAACGAGGTATCTTCAATAACATCGTGCAGGATTGCAGAAATAATACTTTTCTGATCCATATGCATTTCTGCAAGAATGCGGGCAACCGCGAGAGGGTGATATATATAGGCTTCGCCACTGGCACGATGTTGTCCATCATGCGCTTCGGCACCAAAAAGGTATGCCTGGTAGACTTCTGCCACTTGTTCCATCTCGAGATAGGTCTCGAGCATTTCGCACAGGTGGCTAATTCGAAAGGCGGTGGGATCTTCCTGATATAAAGAAGATTTACCTTTCTCCGGGATATTATTCCGCGTTGTTTCCTGTGATATCTGACTCACTGCTGCCTGAATCTCCACTTAATGCTGCTTTAATTGCTGCTGCCATATCAAGTGTATCAGATTCTTTCATTTCACCTGATTCTTCTGCGCCGTCTTCTGACTCAACTTCTGTAAATTTTTGTTTTTCAGCAGCTTCAGCTTCATCCAGAATTTGCTCATCAATCAAGCCTTCTGCAATTTCACGTAAAGCAATAACAGTCGGTTTGTCATTTTCCCGCTCGACTAATGGATCTTTACCCATTGCAATCTGGCGTGCACGTCTTGCGGCTAATCTAACCAGTTCAAAACGGTTATCAACATTTTCCAGACAATCTTCAACAGTTACTCGAGCCATCAGGCAAATCTCCAAAAAAAACGAATCCCAAAAAGAGGGACAAAATCAAAAAAGGTCGGCAAGTATACCGACCAGATACAGTTTAATCCAGCAACTCTTTTAATAATGGCGTCAGATGTTGTGTTTGCGCACCATAACGGCAGCGTCGCGCCAATACAATAGCCTTTAACTCAATAAGGGCTTTCTCAAACTCATCATTTACCACTAGATAGTCATATTCAGAGTAATGCGAAGTTTCATTTTTCGCATCGCGCATGCGACGAGCAATAATTTCATCACTATCCTGACCCCGTCCGCGCAAACGTTCTTCCAGCGCGGATTGTGAAGGCGGCAAAATAAAAACATTGACCGAATAAGGAAGCTGTTTTCTCACTTGTGCAGCGCCCTGCCAGTCAATTTCCAGAATGACATCTTCACCCTGGTTGAGCTTAGCTTCAATATTGCTAATCGCGGTTCCGTAAAAATTATCAAAAACCTGTGCGTGCTCTAAAAATTCGCCCCGTTCAACCATTGAGATGAAATGATCTTTTTCAACAAAGTGATAATCCACGCCATCTTGTTCACCTTCACGTTTTGCCCGTGTCGTGTGTGAAACTGAAACACCAATGTCCTCAGTTTGTTCTAACAATGCTTTAACCATGCTGGTTTTACCTGCGCCCGATGGTGCAGAAATAACAAATAATGTACCTAATGGATCGTTCATACTTTTCCTTTATAAAATGCGCAATGCTTTTTATATTTTAACTTTTTATTGAATTAACTCTTTAACCTGGTCACGTAAAAATACATTTTCATTTTCGAGCATATAGACACAATGTGAAAGCTCTGTGTGACTACGAATAATGCTCGTCAATTTTTCCTTTAATACTTTCACTTCTTCTTCCGTTTTTTCACCTTCTAATTCCAGGTATAAATTATCAAAATCATCATATTGTGATTTTAACAGCTGCTTCATTTCTTTTTGTGAATCACCGTCATCTTCATTTACTTCTTTTAACTTAATACGTTTTACCAGGTGACAGTCATCCAGTAATTTTTTTATTTTTTCACCTATATCTATCCATAAAGTCGTGACTTTGCCACTATTGATTAACAAATCTTTTTCTATTTCAAGAAAGCCTTTTCTTAATGCTATCCAGTCATGTTCACCAAATATTTCACCCAACAGATCCTCATCTTTAAATAACAGGTCAAACCGGGTCTCGAGTAATTTTATTTCAGCAGTGAGGTAATATTCTACAGATGCAAGTGGTGAATCAACACCTTCCTTATCCTCATTCAGACTGGTTGGGGTAAGCATTAATGCTTTAATTTCTTTATTTTTAGCGCGTAATAGAAAAAATAAAAATCCGATCAATATAACCAGCATTATTATTGACTGGATAATAATAATAAGTGAGATCTCGCTAATACTTACCACCAAAAACCTCCTGTTTTTTTAAAGCTTCTGTATTATTTTATATATTAGCTTAACAATGCATATATTTATGTATTATTCAGGTTATTCAATATTCTGAATTTGCTCTCGCATTTGCTCAATGAATACTTTTAAATCAACCGATGCTTTTGTCGTTTCTGTATCAATTGACTTTGAACCTAATGTATTTGCTTCACGATTTAACTCTTGCATTAAAAAGTCTAAGCGGCGACCAATTGGTTTTTTATCTTTTAACACACGTTCAACTTCAGTGACATGCGTGGTTAACCGATCCAGTTCTTCATCCACATCTGTTTTTTGCGCAATAATTACCAGTTCTTGTTCAAGTCGGTTTTCATCAACTTCTACACTGGCATCCTGCATACGGCTAATTAATTTTTCACGCCAGATCTGCATAATTTCCGGCAAACGTTTTTTTACATTTACTATAACTTCTGAAATTGACTGACAACGTTGTGAAATAAGATTTGCCAGTTTTTCACCTTCACGTTCTCTTCCTTCGAGCATATCGTTTAGGGTGGCTTCCAGTAACTCTAATAATGCGGAGCTTAGTTCATCCGAATCAAGTTCAGGCGTTTTAATCACACCCGGCCAGCGTAAGATATCCAGTGATGAAACTGCACCCGGGTTATAAATAATATGATCAATCTCTCGGCTGGCTTTAGAAACTCGCTCAATCAAATCCTTATCAATAATCATTTCAGATGTAGCGGTTTCAGTACGTGAAAATCTCAAACCAACATCGACTTTACCTCGCGCTAATTTAGCTGAAATATTTTCCCTGATTTTTGACTCAAGATTACGGAAATCTTCCGGCATTCGCAGAGAAATATCCAAATAGCGGTGGTTCACCGATCGTAATTCCAGCGTTAATGTACCCCAGTCTTTTACCAGCTCTTGCCGAGCAAATGCAGTCATACTACGTGCCATGATATTCCTCTCAGTTTAGAGATTAACTCTATATTACAATCTACTGATTATAAGCCAGGTAGGGATGTAAAATTATAATTATTGAGTATTAATGTGACTGCTATGCTACTCTAAATTGCATACCCCCAACGAATATAGACGACAGATAATAAAACTTAATGAGCAAAAAACCGAATTCTCTCGCTAAAGGCGTAATACTGGACGACTACACGATTGATAGCACCCTTGGCGGAGGTGGCTTCAGTATCGTGTATTTAGCGCATGACAAAACCGGGAATAAAGTTGTCATTAAGGAATACATGCCCAACAGAATCGCCTCTCGTTTTGAAAATAATGAAGTAAAACCAACTACAGATGCAAATATAGAGCGCTTTGCTCATGGCCGCCGTCTGTTTTTTCAGGAAGCCGGCACATTAATAAACCTCAAACACCATAATATTGTCAATGTAAGCAACTTCTTCCGCGCCAATGGTACGGTGTATATGGTGATGGACTATGAAGAAGGGGTAAACCTGCAAGGCTATATCAAAAAACATCGCGGTGGATTAAGTGAGCAATTATTAGGCGCCGTATTTATTCCCTTACTGGAAGGTCTGGAGCTCATTCACAGCAGTGGGTTATTGCACCTTGATATCAAACCGGGAAATATACACTTGCGCCATGGCGCTGATCCCTTATTACTTGATTTTGGTGCAGTGCATGAAATGATGCATTCACGCCAATTTCAGCCTAACCAGGTTATTACCCCCGGTTTCTCCCCCATTGAACAACTTGATCCCGGTGGTTATGTTGGACCATGGACAGACATCTATGCGATTGGTGCTACAATACGCGCCTGTATTGAAGGAACTCCCCCACCTAACTCACCAAACCGTCGTGAAAAAGATACCATGCGACCTGCAGTGAATGCCTTTAAGAAAAGATATTCTCCGGAATTGTTAGAAGCAATTGACTGGGCAATGGAAGTTGACCCTATGATTCGGCCACAAAAAGTCGAACCACTACTCACTAAATTTAAAAAAATAAAAACCATGACATCAAATGGTGTCAGCAAAAAAACATAATGAGTTCTATCAAATGCAATATGAAATAGGCCGCGCCAGTTTACTTGGTAACCGCAAAAACAATCAGGATAGAGTGGGGATTGTTGAAAGCCATGGTGGTATTGTTTTAATTTTAGGTGACGGCCTGGGCGGTAAACCAGGTGGTGAACTGGCATCAGAAACACTGGTTAAATCTGTCGAGCATTCGCTGCGTCATGAAATTATGCCCGTGGAAGAACCAGAAGAGTTATTAGAAAAACTCATTATCAAAGCGCATCATGCCGTTCGTACCATGGGACAAAAACAAGAGCCACCAATTGAACCCGGCTCTACCGCTGTTTTATGTTTAGTACAAAATAAAAAAGCCTGGTGGGCCCATGTCGGCGATAGTCGCTTTTATTTATTCCGTGATGGTTTACCCATTTACCGTACTCAGGATGACTCCTTTGTCGAACAACTTTATCAGCGTGGTGAAATTAGTATTGAAAAACTCGACGGTCATCCAATGCGAAACTACGTTACTCAGTGTATTGGTGTAATGGAAAATGAACCAAAGGTTACCGTGAGCAAAGGTGTTGATCTTCAGGCTGACGATACCTTATTACTTTGTAGTGATGGTTTTTGGGAGCCACTCGATGATGCACAAATCGGTTCAAATCTTATCGATAACGGAGTAAAAGATGCCATTACTAAACTTGCAACACGTGCAGAGCAAAGCAGTTATCCGAAAAGCGATAATACAACTGTTTTAGCAATGAAAATTACTTCTATGCAAAGCATTAGCCAATCAAAATCAAATCAGCAAACGGCTTCTAAAAAAGCTGAAACACCATTAGATGGAGCCATTCAGGAAATTGAAGAAGTTTTTAATTATTATAAAGACGAGATGGATAAATAAAAAAGAATAATAACCACTGGGGACACTGGGAGCACGGGGGAAAATATTTTAATATTAAACCCCAGTTACCCCGTGCTCCCAGTGGTTTTTTTAGCGTTTTAAATTCATATAACTACGCCGGGATATCATTCTGGCAAACTTTTAATTATACATAAGGACTTATCATGCGACCAAGTGGCCGATCCCCCGAACAAATGCGTGAAATTCGCATCACCCGTAACTTCACTAAACACGCAGAAGGTTCTGTGCTTGTTGAATTTGGTGATACTAAAGTCATTTGTACCGCATCTGTTGAGGCTCGTGTACCCGGTTTTTTACGCGGTAAAGGGCAAGGCTGGGTAACTGCAGAATACGGCATGCTGCCACGTTCAACCGGTAGCCGTATGGGACGTGAAGCTGCACGTGGTAAACAAGGCGGTCGTACCATGGAAATTCAACGTCTAATCGGTCGTTCTTTACGTGCTGCTGTTAACCTTGAAACACTCGGTGAAAACTCAATCACCATTGACTGTGATGTCATACAAGCTGATGGCGGAACACGCACAGCCTCTATCACCGGAGGTTATGTCGCTTTAGCCGATGCCGTTAATTATATGCTTGCTGAAAAAATGATCACTAAAAGTCCAATCACACGCCATATTGCTTCTGTCTCTGTTGGTGTTTACAAAGGCACTCCGGTCTCTGATCTCGATTACATCGAAGATTCTGATTGTGATACAGATATGAATATCATCATGGATGACAACGGCGGCTTCATTGAAATTCAAGGCACCGCAGAAGGCGATGATCCTTTCACCAGTACACAACTAACTGAAATGTTAGGCCTTGCTAAAAATTCGATTGATCACTTAATCGAAAAACAACACGAAGCCTTAGGCGAATAAAGAAAAGATCTTGAACCACGGAGGACACAGGGGTACACAGAGGTAAAAACTTAAGAACGATTTAAAGTCCCTAATTGTAAGTACTGTGTGCCATGGTTTGTTTGCTGATATTATTACATCAGAATATATCAACTAAACTACAGAGTTAAATTATCAAACATGTCAATATTTTCTCTGTGTACCTCCGTGACCTCTGTGGTTCCATGGTTATACATTAATTAATAATACAAGCTAAAAAATTATGGGACATACAGTACTTATAAAGGAAAATATTCAATCTGTCTTTTGCTTTACCTCCGTGACCTCTGTGGTTCCATGGTTATACATTAATTAATAATACAAGCTAAAAAATTATG
>DAOVYB010000037.1 GCA_030635835.1 Gammaproteobacteria bacterium | reverse complement strand
GCCGCGTAACGACGAACATCGGTAAAACTCGGCTTACCATTCTTTTTGGTAAAACGACCATAGACGGTTTCAGTAACAGACTGATGTCCTTTACCACGGTTCATGTTAACCGTGCCACCTGGGCCTTCGAATTTCATGTATTCAAATGCTGCAATCACTTTTTCAGTAGACGCACCAACACCCGCTTTATCATGTGCCAGTTTCAAGCCGATAATAGCCTGAGCCATGTGGTATGAAGGGAAGGTTGGACCGAAGCCGTAGCGCTTGGTGTACTCTTTTACAAACCAGCTGTTCAATTTGCTTTTCGGAGCAAACGGACCATACGGACCACGGGCACCAATAATAGCACCTTCAGGCAAATGAGCCGCCATAGTACGAAGAGTCGGTTCACCAGCAGTCAACACAATTTGGTTATCTTCTAACAAACCACGCGCAGCTGCTTGAAGAATAAATGCCTCGGTATCACCACCCCAGAAAGAGGAATGAATTACGTCAGCGGAGTTAACCTGAAGTGCTGAAATTTCGGCACCATATTGGCCAGCAAATATTTTTGGAAATTGCTTTGTCGTAATTTTCAAATCGCCTTTACGCAGAACTTTCAGCGTTTCGATAAAATCACGCCAGCTGTCATGACCCCATGAATAGTTTTGATTAATACCGGCAACAGTCTTCAGGTTAGCAATGGTATCCAAGGCATAACGCGCGGCGCCCACGTTATCCATTGTTGCCGTTGCGTTAGTACGGAAAACATACTTGTAACTACCTTCTTCAAACACGCGAGGAGTACCGCAGTCAAACAGAACGGTTAATTTCTTCAGCTGTTCAGCAACTTTAGGAATGGCCAGACAGTTACCCGATGAAATGTAACCTACAACACTGTCAACGCCGTCACGTTCTACCAGGTTACGGAATTCTGCGGTTTGCTTGGTTGCACCGCCAGACTCGTCAACATAGAACTTTTTGATTTGACGACCATCAATGCCTTTACCTTTGATCGGTGCTGGCAGACTCCCATCATTGATTGCATCAATAATCAAATCAGCTGCATTTTTGGCAGGAACACCAAAAGGACCAGATCCCCCGCCCGAAAGGAATGTAACCAAACCGAGCTTAAATTCATCTGCTGCAGCAGATGAAATACCAGCAACAGCAACAGCACAAGCCATTGAGGCCGCAGTTAAAAACTTCAACTTCATAATATCCATCTCCTAATCTAACATTTTAAAATAATATAAACGGTGCCCGTTTAAATTCCGTAATTAAGTATTTTGAATTAACAAAAGTCTATCCTTGAACTTTTATTTTATCAAGTGAAATGGATTTCACATTACAAAAAATATGCATAACATCCGATAATCCGTTTAACCAATTTATTCCAGTGAAATAATGTATCGAATTAGTATTATCTAATATCTTAATATTCTAAAACACTATGATGATTTAGCTTAAGGCAGGAAAGTATTTTACGATACCTAAGGATACGCTTTTTATTATTTTGACAATCGGTACAACCACACTCTTAAAATATAAGAACTATTTAGTTTGTACTATTTTCCAGAAAATATTTAATCAGGTTGTTGGTTGAATCATCATACTGATCAACTGGCTGATGTTTTCTTAAGTCATTAAAAATATTTACCGCAACTTTTTTACCTAACTCAACCGCAGGTTGATCATAAGAATTAATTTGCCAGATAATGCCTTGAGTAAATATTTTATGCTCATAGAGTGCGATTAATGAACCCAGTGTTTTTGGTGTGAGCGCTTTAAGTAATAAAGTATTTGATGGTTTATTACCCGGCATCAATCGAGAGGGATACAGTTTTTCAATTTCATCTTCAGAATAACCTTCAGCTGCCAGCTCCTCACGCGCTTCTTTTTCATTTTTACCGGTCATTAATGTTCGCGTTTGCGCAAAAAAGTTAGCCAGCAATACAAGTTGATGATCGCCAACAGGATTCAGACTGTCTATCGGTACAATAAAATCAGCGGGAACAAGATGAGTACCCTGGTGTAAGTTTTGATAAAATGCGTGTTGCCCGGTAATACCTAACTCACCCCAGATAATCGGTCCTGTCGCATAATCCACTTGTGAACCATCGCGGGTAACACTTTTACCATTACTTTCCATATCGCCTTGTTGAAAATAAGTGGGAAAACGATGCAGATGTTGATCATAAGGTAAAAGCACATGTGATTCGGCATTATAAAAATTGTTATACCAAATACCCAGCACAGCCAGGACAACTGGCAGGTTTTGTTCCAAAGGAGTCTCGCGGAAATGTTGATCCATTTCATACGCGCCCTGCAATAAGGACTCAAAGCGATCCATGCCAATATAAATTGCGACCGATAAACCAATGGAAGACCATAAAGAATAACGACCGCCGACCCAGTCCCACATTTTAAAAATGTTATCTTTGTCTATTCCAAACTCAGTTGCAGCTTCAACATTTGCTGCAACAGCAATAAAATGTTTTGCTACTGCCGTTTCATTACGTGAATTTTCTATTAACCAGTCACGCGCAGTATGCGCATTCATAATGGTATCTTGCGTGGTAAAACTTTTAGACGAAACAATAAACAAGGTTCGTTCAGGATCAAGATCGCGCAAGGTATTACAAATATGACTGGGATCAACATTTGAAACAAAATGTACCCGCAACCCTATCTTGCCATAAGGCACTAAAGCTTCGCTTACCATTACCGGCCCTAAATCTGAGCCCCCCACGCCAATATTCACAATATCCAGAATGGGTTTTCCACTATAACCAAGCCAGTGACCTGAACGAATTGATTCTGAATACTCACGCATTTTTTCAAGTTCAGACTTCACTTCAGGCATAACATCCTGTCCATCAACATAAACAGGTTCATCACTACGATTTCTTAACGCGGTATGTAAAACAGCTCTGTTTTCGGTGTGATTTATTTTCTCACCACTAAACATTTTTTCTATCCAGTCCTTAAGCCCGCTTTGTTTTGCTAACTCCATCAGCAAAGACATTGTTTCTTTATTAATTCGGTTCTTGGAGTAATCCAGTAAAATATCATTAAAACGCAAATGGAAATCTTCAAAGCGATTTTCATCCTGCGCAAATAAATCGCGCATTTGAACATTTTCAGTCTGCTTTTTATGCTTTAGCAATGCTTGCCAGGCGGGTAAATCTGTTAAATTTTCCATATTCATTTCATTTTTATTTTAATTTTAATACTAAATTATGCAATATTTTTAAAGAGAAAGGGGGACAGAAAATGACTATATATAGTCTATCACTCTAAAATTGAGTAAAAATTCACCACAACATCATTTTTAACATGTTTTCACTGCTGTTTTAGCGTGTCAATAGGGGTCTTTCGGTCAAAGTGACGGTATAATGTGCGGCCTTTTAAAACAGTAAGTTTATAAATAATGACAAGTAACGCTAAAAGTACCGATTCTCCCCTCACAAGAATTTTATCTACAAGCCACGATAAACAACTGCGTTCCAGAGTTAAGCTTTTTGGCAATATTCTGGGTAAAGTTTTACTCGAGCATGCAGGTAAAGATGTGTTCTCTGCTGTTGAAAAGTTACGCAAAGGACATCTTAGTCTGCGTGATCAAAGTGATTCAGCCAAACGTCGTAAACTCGACAAGCTGGTCGCTTCACTTAGTCCGGAAACAACGGAACATGTTGTTCGCGCCTTTAGTATCTATTTTAGCTTAATAAATATTGCTGAAGAGGATTTTCAACACAAGCAGCGCCGTCGTGAAGTTGGCCCCAAAGGTTATACCTGGAAAGGTTCTTTTTTTAATGCATTAAATGATTTTCAACAAAATAATATCGATGCTGAGCAACTTCAGGATCTGTTAAATCAAACAGCCTATATCCCTGTTTTCACTGCTCATCCTACAGAATCAAAACGCCGGACAGTAATGGAAGCGATTCGACGAATCTATGTTATTAGCGAGCAACTGAATGAAGCGAATTTACGCGCGATTCAAAAAGAAAACATCATTATTGATTTAGAACAACACATTCAAATTCTATACAAAACAAATGAAGTACGTTCAGAAAAGCCGAATGTTATTGATGAAGTTAAAAATGGTTTGTATTTCTACCGTGAAAGTTTATTTAAAGCGGTACCACGGACATATCGAAATCTAGAAAAATCTATTGGCCGAACTTATGGTAAAGACAGTGGTATCACTGTTCCCAGTTTTATCCAATTCGGTTCATGGATTGGCGGTGACCGTGATGGCAATCCATTTGTTAAGCCAGAAACAACTATTCATGCTTTACGACTGCAATCTTGTGAAGTTCTTTTAGAGTATCTTAAGCAACTAAAAATTCTGACTAAAATATTAACTCAATCAAGTTTATTTTGTCAGCCGACAGATGCTTTTTTAGCTCAACTTAATATTGATGAAAAAGAAATCAGCGAACTTTATGCAGATAAGCCTTATCAATTTAAACAGGAACCTTACCGACGCAAGTTATTTTTTATGCAACATCGTATCAGTTGTTCTCTTGCAAATATCGAAGCACGATTAGAAGGTAATGAATTAGATACATCAAGTAATGGCTATACGAATGAGGAAGGTCTGTTAAATGACCTCTATCTGATTCGTGACTCATTAATTAGTCATGGAGATGCAAGTTCAGCTTCAGGTGAATTACAAGACCTCATTCGTCAGGTCGAAACTTTTGGCTTCTATCTTGCAAATCTCGATATTCGTCAGGAATCAACTATCCATAGTCAAACTGTTGCTGAAGTACTTAAACAAATTGATGGAAGTAACTATGATGAGCTTGATGAAAACTCTCGTCTTGAAGTATTAGCAAATTATATTACTGGTTCACCAGCTTCATTTGATAAAAATGAACTCAGTGAAATGTCTGCTGAAACTATTTCTGTTTTTGAAGTCATGACACAAATGCGTAATGAAATTAGTCCTAAAGCATTTGGTACTTATGTTATTTCAATGACACACGCAGCAAGTCACGTCATGGAGGTTATGTTTCTTGCATGGCTAACTGGACTTGCAGGTAAATATAATGGTCAATGGTTCTGCCATATTCGTGTTTCGCCCTTATTTGAAACAGTTGAGGATCTCAACCATATTCAACCAGTTATGAGCCAACTATTTGACAATACAACTTACACTGAATTGTTAAAGTCATCAGGCAATCTTCAGGAAGTCATGCTGGGTTATTCTGATTCATGTAAAGATGGCGGCATATTAGCTTCTGTCTGGAACCTCTATCAAGCCCAACAACAAATTTCTGAGCTTAGCCGTTCACGCGGTGTTCGTTTGCGTATGTTCCATGGTCGTGGTGGTACTGTTGGACGTGGTGGTGGCCCTACGCATGATGCCATATTGTCTCAACCTACTGGTACGGTACACGGGGAAATTAAATTTACTGAACAAGGTGAAGTACTGTCATATAAATACAGTAATGAAAGAACGGCTGTATATGAATTAACAATGGGTGTAACTGGATTATTAAAAGCCAGCCAAAATTTAATTAGTGAACCTCAACCCGACAATACAGAATATCTCGAAATTATGGCTGAACTGGCTAAAGAAGGTGAAAACCAGTATCGCCAGTTAACCGATCATACCGAAGGTTTCCTTGATTATTTTTATGAAGCAACGCCAGTATATGAAATAGGACAAATGAACATTGGTTCACGTCCTTCTCACCGTAAAAAAACGGATCGCTCAAAAGGCTCTGTACGAGCTATCGCATGGGTCTTTGGCTGGGCGCAATCACGCCATACTATGCCTGCCTGGTTTGGTATTGGTACAGCGTTAGAGAAATGGTTAAAGAACGAAGACAATCGTTTAGAAACCTTACAAAAGATGTATACCGACTGGCCTTTCTTCCGTGCCTTATTAAGTAATTCACAAATGGCTTTATATAAGGGTGAAATGCAAATCGCAAAAAATTATGCCTCACTTGCTGAAAATCAGGATACAGCACAAAATGTATATAAAATTATATCTGATGAATATGCACGTACAGCAGAAAATGTTCTAAACATTGCTGATATCAGTGAACTAATGGAAGAAACGCCACATCTTGCACTATCACTCACACGACGTAACCCTTATCTTGATCCGTTAAACCAGATACAGTTAGTGTTAATTAAGAAATATCGCGATGAGTCATTAAGTGATGAAGTACGGACGCAGTGGTTGCATCCATTATTAAGGACGATCAGCGCGATAGCCGCCGGTATGCGTAACACAGGTTAAAAGACTATCTGGCCCACGATAGCCGCGTTATAAAAAAATTCCAGCAAACTAACTTATTAATATAAGCTTCGTTTACTGGAATTTTTTTATGCCTTGCTCTCGCAGACCAGCTAGTCTTTTAGAAGTTTACTAAATTAATATACATCTGGCTGATATACGAAAAGAATAAAATCTACACTTATTACAATATTCCTCAAAACAGATAGCTTTTTCCAGATTCAGAAAAATTTTAAAAGAAATCTGAGACTCAAGAACAAGGCGTAAATAAAAAAGAGAAAACGTAGCTTATATCAATAAGTAAGTTTTCTCTTTTTTATTTACAACGCAGTAATTGTGTTTCAGATTTTTTTTAAAGGAGGATTTCGTCCAGTATGCGGGGTTTTTCGATTCCATAACCTTGCGCATAGTCTACGCCGAGATCCTGTAGCAACTGGATAGTCTCATCATCCTGAACATATTCAGCAATAATCTTTTTACCCATAAAGTGACCAATTTCACTGATTGATTTTACTACTGCATAATCATTTGGATTACTTGCCATTTCTTTAACAAATACGCCATCAATTTTAAGATAATCAACCGGTAAACTTTTCAGGTAACCATAAGAAGACATACCACTACCAAAGTCATCTAATGAGAACTTACACCCTGTGGTTTTAAAGCGTTTAATAAAGTCAGATGCATCAGAAAGATTCGCAATACCCAGCGTTTCAGTAATTTCAAAACAAATTTTACCAATAGGTACATTGGTATTACGCATTTGTTTCATAACAAACTCCATTAAACCAAGATCATTCAGAGAGTGACCTGAAAGATTAATCGAGAAACTACTCACATGATCAAGTCCCTTTCTGTTATCCGCTATCCATTGAAATGCATTTTTTATTACCCAGCGATCAATATCTGCCATGCGCTTATAATTTTCTGCTGCACGAATAAATTCTTGCAGAGAACTTTGCTCACCTAATTCATCCGTCATCCCTAATAGAATCTCATAATGATCATGATAACTATCATCTGTAGCTAAAGGCATAATACGTTGACAACGTAAATGTAATGATTCGTCATCTAATGCTTTATCAATTTTAGCAGCCCATTTCACTTCTGCGTTATGTTTATTTAACCTTGCATGACCTTCATGGTAAACCTGTACACGATGCCCACCAATTTCTTTTGCTACACCGCAACTTGCTTCGGCATCCTGCAGAAGTTTTGAAACATTTTGTCCGTGTCCCTTAATTAAAATCATACCAATACTCATGGCAACCGATAATCGCTTGTCTTCCCATACAAATCGATAGTTATTAAGTTCATCGAGGATTTTTTCTGCAACGTCCAGTGCATCATCAGTTCCGTGCCCACATAAAAGCATGCCGAATTCATCACCACTAAATCGTGATAATGCACTATTATCTGTTAAATGTTTTTTCAGGATTTCAGATATTTCTTTTATTAATGCATCACCGCCTTCATAACCACAGCTATTATTAATAACATTGAATTTATCTAAATCGATATAACAAAGAGCGTGTTTACTATTGGAAATTTTTGCATCATCAACCGCTTTTTCAAGACAAACTTCAAATTCGCGGCGATTTATCAACCCGGTAAGTTGGTCATGTGAAGACTGAAATAATAATTGTTTATGTAATTTTTGTAACATCGAATATTGCGCACGATCCATCGCGGGCTCTTCGGCACCATCCAACGCAATAGTTTCGCCTTCTTTAAATAACTCGATAAGTTCATCTGCTTTTAATACTTTTTCTTTTTTACCAAGTACATTTACAAATACAAATTTACCTTTGTGTCGGGCAACCCAGCCAACTTTTAAACGTATTGGCTTTTCAGAAAAAGCGTCAAATAAAACCCAATCACCTTCTTCTAAACGGCTTACACGGCGAGCCCATTCATCCTCAAGGTCTATAACTTCTTCCTGTGTTACCTCACCTTCAATTGCTTCATCTTCTTTTAAAAACTCATCAACAACAACTTTTAAATTTTTATCAAAAGCCTGATTTTGAATTTTAATCAGGATATCGAGTTGCTGCGCAATACGTTCAAAGACCTTTGGTGTGCCATCAAAATCTTCATTAATAACTTTAACCAGCCAGTCAAAGGCGCGTACTACTGCTTGCTGTTCCTCTTCATCTTCAGAATCAGCTAATACTTCTAACTCTGATATTTTATTTATCACTTTGCGAACAACATGAGACGTATCAGTAAAGACATCCGTATCCACAACGGCCATTTTCAGTACCGGTACTTCAAGTTGCCTAATCCAGGGACGAATACTCTCTGCTACCTGAAAATCACTCATTAACGAACTAAAGACATTACTGGCAACATCAATAACCTGACCTTGACGGGCACTGATAACTTTATTTTCAGCACCACCTTTTGCGGCCAGAATACTTTGAATTTTTTCTTTAAAATCAACCTGCTCAGAATCAGACTGTGCCGCGTAATCATAGCCTGCCAACTGCTGGCTTGATAATGCATCTAATAAATCAGAAGGACTAAAATGTTGTGCGACTCCACCACCAGGTAAAGTCGGTGTTGCAGGTGCAGCTGAAAGTTGGTCTCCCGGCACACCTTCCTGAAGCTGATCAAGATTTTGTTGTAAGCCACGGATATCACTAAAAACATCCATTATTCCGGCCACACCAGAGGATCCAGCGGGAGCCCCACCAGAAACAGAAGCTTGTTGCTGATGCATAGAGTTTACAAACTCTCGTCCTTGAGCTGAACTCGTAATATTAGGTGTTATTCCATGATTCGCCGGCACAATTGTTTGTGCTGAGGTAGCATGTCTACCAGCTCCATTTGGTGCAGAACTACCCCCTGCTCCCATAGGTGGAGTTGGTGCATCACTATAATTATCTTCAAATTCCTGTTCTGGCTCTTGCTCAGAACCTGATGCAGAAGATTTTGAATCTACTGAACGCTCAACCTTGAATTTTAATTTTGGTAAAACATCATTATCAATAAAAAACTGATTAATGCTTTTATAGAGCTTTTCTGCGATCGATAAATAAACATCACGAAAAGCGGTATAACATACCAGTTTTACCGCATGTTTAATCTCAACACCATCTAGTGATTCCTGAAATGCCTGAGCAAAAAGAGCGGGGCCAAAAGGGTTGTTTTTCTTGGTAATTTTTGCCTGGTATAAGGCACTTACTCTACGTTCAATTTGACTTAATTCATCACGGTTTTCAGCATCAACATTTGTGATAATACTTGACATAGATAACCAGTTATCTAAATCATCCTCTTCAACAAGAGACAAAGATTCTAATGATATTTCTTTTTCTTGCTCTTCCTCATCATCATGTAAAATATCCTGAGGTGAATAATTCTTAATTTTATTTAAATACGATTTTGCAAAGGCTTTTGCTATGATATTTTTATCTTTTTGTATCGTACCCATCGAGTCAAATAATGCATTTTGCTTTGCTAAATCAAACGTTTCTTTTGCTGCGTCAAAAAAATGCTCTGAAATACTATCTGTAAAGCTATTCATTAATGGTACTAATTCGTTAGCAACAAGCTGATGTGCTTCATTTAAGATCTGAGCTGAAGATTTACCATTAAAAACAGTTTGAGTAGTTCCAAAATCTTCCTCATCATTAGAACTTTGATTATGTTTGGCTGCGAATTTATGTAATGTTTGCACCGCAGAAATGTCAGGATTAATAAATGAGACACCAATATAACCTTGTTCAACTCGTACAACTTTTGTATTAAAGCTCAGTTGTTTATCCACACCATCATTTTGAATGTTGGTGACAATATTGAGTATGTCTGACATTTTTGGAGTAAATGTCGATGCTTGTCCACCTAATAAAGCATTATCAATTAATTCAATATACATCCCACCAATGCAATAATCTTTGATAATTGCAGCTTGCGTTCCTTTACCTGAATGGATCAGTTGTGTTTTTAAAGTTACAGGATAACGAGGATATGCACGGCGTTCTTTGCCGGATGAATTTTTTCTGGACTGTTGTTGGCCTTGCGCCATAATGTTCCCCACCACAAATATATTTATGAATTTTCAGTTCTTATTACTATTTTAGACTGAAATATTAAAGCCATACTATTATGTTTCGGCTAAAGCTCAATTTTCTTCATGTTTTATAATAAAAAAACTGAATTTATTTCATATTTTCTTAAGTGGGGGGGACTACCTAAAGAAAATAATATACTACAAATTATATGGAATATAAAACAAACCGTGTCACTTTTAATGCCGGACAAAAAGTGTTAAATATAATTTATGCTACCTGAACGGGGATAGTATGACGAGTATGCGTAATTTGATTGCTCTCGTTGACATAAACCAGTTTGGGTTTAAAACTTACGAGCTCTTGTTGGTTTAACCCAACATAGGCACATATAATTATAATATCACCAGGATCAGCTTTATGTGCCGCTGCACCATTAATGGAGATAATACCTGAGTTATCTTCTGCAAGAATGGCATAGGTTGTAAAACGCTCACCATTGGTCACATTATAAATTTCAATTTGTTCATATTCACGGATACCCGCTGTTTCCAGCAAATGTCCATCAATCGCACATGAGCCTTCATATTCAAGCTCAGAATGTGTCACTGTGACACGGTGCAACTTACCTTTAAGCATAGTGGTATTCATAACAATAAATCAGGCTCTTTCATTTTAAGACGTTAGAATCTCACATTATAACATGCATTTCCTTAGCCAAAAAACTTATCAAAAGAGATAAATACCTACTTTTTAGACACGTAAATTATCAATAAGCCTTATTTCACCCAATTTAGCGGCTATCAATATAACCTTATTTTTAGAGTGGTTACTTGCCGGAGCTAGGGTTTCTACATCACAAATCTTCACGTAATCCGGAACAAAACCTGCTTGTGCCAATATCTGCTTGCTTCTTTGTTCCAATTTAGAAAAATTACTTTCACCCGTTTTTATTTCTGCCTTTATATTTTCAAGCTGACTGAAGATTTCAGAGGCTTTATTTCTTTGTTCTTTAGTTAAATTAACATTTCGCGAACTCATAGCTAATCCACTTTGTTCACGAAATATTGGCATACCAATAATATTAATATCGAGTGAAAATTTATTGACCAGTTGCTGTATTACGATGAGTTGCTGAAAATCCTTTTCACCAAAGAGTGCATGGGTGGGCTGAATAATATCAAATAAGCGTTTTACAACTGTGGCGACACCGGCGAAGTGCCCCGG
>DAOVYB010000085.1 GCA_030635835.1 Gammaproteobacteria bacterium | reverse complement strand
GCTATTTTAACTGTCCCCAACGATCATCAATTAGTTCAGTCTGTGGATACCCTTGTAGCAGGTGTACACTTTCCAGTAGAAACTTCTCCACAAGATATTGCCTATAAAGCCTTAGCGGTTAATTTAAGTGATATGGCAGCGATGGGGGCAGAACCTGCCTGGTTTACTCTCGCGATTACCTTACCGAATGATGATGAAAAATGGTTAAAAGCCTTTAGTGAAAGCCTTTCATCAGTAGCCGAAAAATATAATATTCAACTCATTGGTGGCGACACTACTAAAGGACCTTTTTGTATATCAATCACAATAAATGGTTTTGTGCCTATTGATAAAGCACTAACGCGTAATAAAGCTCAAGCAACAGATAAAATATATGTATCAGGGACTATTGGTGATGCAGCTTTAGCATTAGCTGAATGGCAAGGCCAGTGTTTACTACGTGAAGAAAGTATTGGATATTTAAAACAGAGGTTAAACCGACCAAAGCCACAAATTGAACTTGGTTTATTATTAAGAGAATACGCAAGTTCCTGTATTGATATTTCGGATGGTCTTATTGCTGATCTTGAACACATTACAGATAACAGTCATGTGGGTGCAAAAATAAATTTTGAAAAAATACCACGCTCAAAAGAGTTTGATTTGAATTTAACGGATGAAGCACTTATTGTTCCTTTAGTTTTATCTGGAGGGGATGATTATGAGCTTTGTTTTACTATACCTGCTACTAAACAAGGTGAGTTTGATAAAGTCATAAAAGAAAATAAAATATCAGTAACCTGCATTGGTGAAATTGAATCTCAAAAGGGTGTGAGGTGTTTCTTAAAAAATGAAGAAATTGAACTTCAAGGTACAGGATATAAGCATTTTGATGCCTAATCGGAAGAGTAAACTATGACTGAATCCGTAACACTAAAACCTCGTGATATTATTTTTCATCCTATCCATTTTTTGAGTTTAGGCTTAGGCAGTGGTTTAGCACCGTTTGCTCCCGGTACAGCAGGTACTCTACTTGCTGTTTTACTTTATATTCCTTTAGCAACACTCCCTTTATGGGCATACGTTACTGTTTTAGTTGTCGGTTCATTAGTTGGAATAGTTCTCTGTGAAAAAACATCAAATAAACTCGGTGGCCACGATCACCCTGCGATAGTTTGGGATGAGTTTTTAGGTTATTGGATAACCATGTTATTTGCACCTGCAGGCTGGATGTGGATTATAGTCGGCTTTGTGCTATTTCGTTTATTTGATATATGGAAACCATGGCCAATCAGTGTTATTGATCACAAAGTAAAGGGTGGTTTTGGAATAATGCTGGATGATATAGTTGCCGGGGCGTATGCTTTAGTGATACTACAATTGATTTATTACTACACGAATACATAAATGTTTATAACGGTAACAATGGATTTATAAAGGAATTAATAATGACGACAAAAACACAATTTAAAAAAAACTTAATCGTTATGAGTTTATTGTTAACAACATCCGTTTTTGCCAGCGATGTTGAAATTGTGAAAGTGGTATTAACTAAACATACGGGAACATGGCGTGCTGATGTAACGTTAAATCATGCCGATACTGGCTGGAAACATTATGCAGATGCATGGCGTTTAGTTGATGTAAAAGGCAATGAGATTGGTAAACGTACGCTATATCATCCTCATGTTAGTGAACAACCTTTTACCCGTTCATTAAGCAGCTTCCAGATTCCTGCTGATAAAAAAATAATATTTGTTGAAGCGCATGACTTAAATCGAGGATGGTCACCTGATAAAGTGAAGATTGATATGAGAAAATCTTCTGGTCCAAAATATAAAATCAACATTCGATAACTGATGGTTTTAACAATGAAACAATTTATTCTTAGCATTCTATTTTGTTTTATTTCAACACAAATAGTTTCTGCGACCGATATTATTGTTTTGGGTTTATTTAAAAATAAAGCGATAGTAAAAATGGATGGCGTACAACGCACTCTAAAAAAAGGTAAAAAAAGTCCTGAAGGAGTAATTCTTCTATCTTCTGATAGTTATACTGCAATTCTTGAGGTTGATGGTAAAGAACAAGAGTTCAAACTTGGTCTCCATGTCAGTACGAACTTTAAACAAAAAACACTTGCTGAGGCAAAAATAATGCCGGTTAATGGCATGTATTCAACAACTGGTTTTATTAATGGCCATCCCGTTAATTTTTTAGTGGATACGGGGGCAACATGGATCGCAATGAATGTTCATCAAGCACGTAGTTTGGGAATAAACTTTCGTTACATAGGTAAGCGTAGCGCAGTTTCTACAGCGAATGGTATGGTCCCCATTTATCGTGTCACACTTGATAAAGTCAAGGTTGGTGAAATTGAATTAAGAAATGTTGAAGCCGGTGTGCTGGAAGGTAATTCACCCTCAGAAGTATTGCTAGGCAATTCATTTTTAAACCGGGTCGAAATGCAACGTCAGGGGCAAGTAATGTTGCTTAAACAAAAGTTTTAACCTTTTTATAAAATCCATTTTATAAGTATGTGTTGATTAAGTTTTAATCCGTTCTAATAATCGGTGATCTGCATAGTGCAAGTGCACTTACATATTTATCTGCATACTGCACCTGTAACCCTTAAATTAATTTCTTAATATTGCGATTGTATATCCAGCCTTTAAAATTATGGTGTTAATAAATTTATGGTTTATTAATTATTATAATTAAATTAAGGATGAATTATGAAAAATAATATATTTAAGACAAGTGTATTGTCACTAGCCATTACTATGTCATCAACCGTATTTGCTGCTGGTGATGTACCTTGGGGTTACGAAGGTCATGAAGGACCTGAGTTTTGGGGTGATCTATCTACAGCTTATGAATTGTGTAAAACAGGTAAAGAACAATCACCGATTGATTTTATCACTGGCACAGAAAAGGTTCGTAAATTAGATGAACTTGAAACCGATTATGAAAGTGCTGCACTCAATGTTCAAAATAATGTTCATACTGTTCAAGTAAATATAGCGCCTGGTAGTACAATTGATACTCCAACGGGAGAATATCAGTTACTTTAATTCCATTTCCATTATAAAAGTGAACATACTATCGATGGTGCACATACTGCATTAGAAGCTCATTTTGTTCATATGAATAAAGATGGTCAACTTGGTGTCCTCGGTGTATTCATTAAACCCGATCATAGTGGCCATGAAAATGAAGCATTAGCAACAATATTACATGGTGCTCCACATAAAGTTGCTATCAGAAAACTATCGAAAGAACTTGATATTGAAAAATTACTTCCTTCTGAAGAGATTGAAAAGTTTTGGCATTACAACGGTTCTTTAACTACACCACCTTGTTCAGAAGGTGTTAAATGGTATGTTGCGCAAAAACATATTCATGCATCTGAAGAACAAATCGAAGAAATGGCCGCTTTATTGCACCATCATAACTACCGACCTACTCAAGATTTAAATGGTCGTAAAGTATTATCATCTAAAGATGATGATTAATTTGTAATAGAAATAAAAAAAGGCGCTGGTTATCTAGCGCCTTTTTTATTTATAGCTTATTTAGAAAATTAATTTTTTGTTTTATCTCTTTCAATCAATGCATAAGCTGAATGGTTATGTATAGATTCAAAGTTTTCTGATTCAACAATGTAAGAACTAATACGATCTTCTGCATTTAAACGTGCCGCGACATCACGCACCATGTCTTCTACAAATTTTGGGTTGTCATAAGCTCGTTCAGTAATCGCTTTTTCATCTGGACGTTTTAATAAACCATATAATTCACACGATGCTTCTTGTTCAACAAGATCAATAATTTCTTCAATCCACATGAAATCTTTAAGTGTCGCAGTGACAGTGACGTGTGAACGTTGGTTGTGTGCACCGTAGTCTGATATTTTTTTAGAACAAGGGCAAAGGCTGGTAACAGGGACTAAAACTTTTAAAGTGAATTTGTTATCACCATCAACAAAGTCACCAATAAAAGTAACATCATAATCCATTAAACTTTGAACGTTAGAGACCGGAGCTATTTTGTTAACAAAATAAGGAAAGCTCATTTCAACATGACCAGAATCAGCTTCCAGACGTTCAGTCATTTCTACCATCATTTCTTTAAATGACTTAACAGAAATTTCACGTTCATGGTTATTTAAAATTTCCACAAAGCGAGACATGTGTGTGCCTTTAAAATTGTGTGGCAAGTTCACATACATATTAAAGTTAGCAATGGTATTTTGTTCACCACCGGTACGATCAGCAACGCGAACAGGATGACGGATATCTTTGATACCAACTTTGTTTATTGGGATCTGACGTGTATCTTGACTGCTTTGTACGTCTTCCATTATTTTAGTTTTACTCATTCTTTATTCCAATATTTTATTTCAACTACAAATAAATTGTAGGTCGGTCTTCAGGCCGACATGTCAGTTATACCTCATAGCATTCTGACTTCAACTAAATTATTATGTACAAGCAATAGAAAAAATGTTCTTTTACAATTACCGCGTTGGGCTGGCAACTCTATGGCGTCCATGCCATCGTTGCATAAGTGCATCCTTGCACGTAAAGCCCAACCTACAGTTAGTCTTCAGTGAATGTAACACTTGCTCGGTCTGTTTCCCATAAGGTTACTGCACTGACTTTAATGCCATCTGTATTTAATACTTTTGATAACTCGCTGTATAAATATTCCGAAATATTTTCAGCAGTCGGGTTAATTTTATCGAATGGAGGAATCTCGTTAAGGTTACGATGATCCAGTTTTCCGATGAGTTCCCGTGTGGCATCTTTAATCACCTTAAAATCCATGCCCATGCCAACATCATCTAGTTTTGTTGCTGTAACAAGCACTTCAACTTTCCAGTTATGGCCGTGTAAACGGTTGCATACACCTTCATAGTCGCGAAGGAGGTGAGCGGCGGCAAAATCCAAAAGGATTTTCATTGTATATCGTTTTGTCATAATACTTGAGTAATCAGGTTGGGAATTTAAGCGAGTGTGACATGTTTTGCAAGTTCTTCTGTATCCAGGAAGTCTTCAATGGCGCGCAGTATACCAGAAGTGGATAATCCTGCATCATCCAGAATCTGTTCCCGGCTAGCATGTTCCATGAAAATGTCCGGTAAACCAAGGTTAAGTATGCGATTTTGGCATTGTTGCTTGAGTAAGAACTCATTTACTGCACTGCCAGCACCACCCATAACCGCGTTATCTTCGAGGGTAACCAGAACATCATATTCACTTGCGAGTTGCAGCAATAACGCTTCATCGAGTGGTTTGATGAAGCGCATATTGACGATTGTTGCGTCCAATTTTTCAGCGACTTCCAAGCCTTCTGCTAAAACACTGCCAAATGAGAGAATAGCGATATTTTTACCTTTGCGACAAACCTCAGCTTTACCAATTGGTAAAGTTTCAAGGTCAGTACTTATTTCACTATTTGGACCTGTGCCACGCGGGTAGCGTATTGCAGATGGGCTATTGAGTTGGAAGCCAGTGCTCAACATTTGCCGACATTCGTTTTCATTGCTGGGTGCCATAATGGTCATGTTAGGTATGCAGCGCAAATAACTTAAATCAAAGCTACCTGCATGGGTCGCACCATCCGGGCCAACGACACCGGCACGATCAATTGCGAATAAGACCGGTAAATTTTGTAAGGCAACATCATGGATTAACTGATCATAGCCACGTTGTAAAAAAGTGGAGTAAATTGCAACAACCGGTTTCAAACCATCACAAGCCATACCCGCGGCGACAGTTACAGCATGTTGCTCGGCAATGCCTACATCAAAATAGCGAT
>DAOVYB010000066.1 GCA_030635835.1 Gammaproteobacteria bacterium | reverse complement strand
TGTGTTGATTTAACTGATCAACCTGATGCAAATACTAGTGATTCAGTTGTATTATGGGGTGAAGGTTTAGCGGTTGAAGAAGTTGCAGAGTCTGCAGATACAATTGCCTATGAGCTATTATGCGGTGTAACGAATCGGGTTGAGTTTATATATAAATTATAATTACAGTTAAAAATATTAACCTCCAAGACGATGCCAGAACATGCGTGGCAGGTTAAGATAATGTTGAACGAAACGCGCAGCGGATCTATAGTACAGAGACTGCCAAGAAAATAAAAGTTATACGTCTTTGTAGGTCAGACTTCAGTCTGACGACAATATTAAAACATCACAATATTTCAAATATTTATATTTAATAATAAAAAAAGTGTTATTAGTTTAGCGTTGCGTCAGGCTAAAGCCTGACCTACATAAATCTTCTCTTGGCGTTCTCTGCGTCTTAATTTTATGATTTTACATTATGCCCAAACCACTTTTCTAAATCCCATTCAAGAAACTCAGAGTAGTTCATGTAATGCGAACCATCACAGGAAAAAGTGAGTCCAACTATTCCATTAACGATATTAAAAGATGCTGAACGTAGATAAACCGTTTCATCCATATTTCGTAATGCTTTCAACATATCCAACACTTCTTCAATCTTACTTTGTGGCACTGTGGCGATGTCCGGATACTCCTGTCGAGAGTATGCCAGGCAACGTTCAGGATCAACCAGGTCATCCAACATGTGGATATGATAATCATAAGGATTTTCCATAGACCAAAAAGAAACACGTGAGCTGGAATAATGAATTTTGCAGTGAAAGATTCCATGATGTTGCATCATTTCTTTAATGATTTCGGTTACATGATCCAGTTGTTTGTCCATAGCACTAAGGACACGTTCTTGCATAAACAGTGTGCCACGTATGGCCGGGTCGCCTTTGTACTGTTGCCATTTTGTATCGACAGTTTTAACCGTTTTATCAACAGGAAGTTTTTCTACATCAAAGTCTGCGGCTATAAAACCAAGTACCTGATCACCATCTGTAACTGACTGCATTACGGTGATACATGATTTACCACTATGCGTGCTGATATAAACCGGAGACATGGTAAAACCTTTATAGGGTAAGGTTTTTTCCATGTATGGTCGACCACTTAAAATGCGGCCTCGCAAGGTTGAATCTGTATTGTGAGCTTCAATATTTGACGATATAAGCATACCAACTGTATTGACAGCATAAATGAGATCACAATAAGGCAGCATGTTAAGACTATCTTGTAATATTTTATCGAGTTCTTCCGGGTTATCCCATGCATAGATACATGACTTCGCTAACGCAGTCAGTAAGCCTTCGGAGCGTTTCTCTAATGTTTTTTTCTTGTTAGATATAATTTCTTTAAACCAGGACATATTTATAATCCAGATAAAATAATATTTTTAAATTCATGTTATTGCGATTGAATAAAATAACTGACGCAATCTCATTGATATAGCACTTAACTTGAGATTACTTCGCTTTGCTCGCAACGACAAATAGTGCGGTAATGCTGGTGCCGGAATATCTATTTAAGTTGGTATTCTATCTTATTAATCTCACACAGGCATGAAACAGTTTCACATCTTTATACTGTAGCAATATTTATTCATGGTAATATTGTCGGATATTCCACTTTAATAACAAACACCGTAAACATGGCGAAAACAAAAATATTATATAGCTGTAATGAGTGTGGTGCTGAAGCACCCAAATGGGCAGGGCAATGCAGTGATTGTGGTGCATGGAATACACTTGTTGAAATTACATCAACACCTGCAGCTTCTTCCCGTACTACACGTTATGCTGGCTTTGCAGGTGAAGCTAAGGGTTTAAATGTTCAAAAATTAAATGAAGTGAGTCCTGAAGATATTGCACGATTTAACACTGGAAGCTCAGAATTTGATCGAGTTTTAGGTGGTGGCCTGGTTCCGGGTTCAGTCGTTTTACTGGGGGGGGATCCGGGAATTGGTAAATCTACATTATTATTACAAATCCTTACTCAGTTAGGCAAACTTAATCCTTTATATATAACAGGGGAAGAATCATTACAGCAAGTTAGTGCACGTGCTTTTCGATTAGGTTTAAATGCAGATGAATTAGGTTTATTAATTGAAACCCGGGTTGAAGATATTTTAAATACAGCACAAAAACTAAAACCAGGTGTGATGGTCATTGATTCTATTCAGACTATGTATACCGATGATTTGCAGTCCGCACCCGGGGCTGTAGCTCAGGTGCGTGAATCAGCAGCACAGTTAGTTCGTTATGCCAAACAAACTCAAACTACGATATTTTTAGTTGGCCATGTTACTAAGGAAGGAACACTTGCCGGCCCACGAGTTTTAGAGCACATGGTTGATACGGTACTTTATTTTGAAGGGGATAGTGGTAGTCGTTATCGTTTAATTCGTGCAATTAAAAATCGCTATGGTGCAGTAAATGAGCTTGGCGTATTTGCGATGACGGATAAAGGTTTACGTGAAGTCAGTAATCCTTCAGCCATTTTTCTTTCGCAGCATGAAGAATCTGTTCCGGGTAGTGTTGTGATGGTAACACTTGAAGGTAGTCGTCCTTTATTAGTTGAAGTACAGGCTTTGGTGGATGACAGTCATTTAAGTAATCCTCGTCGGGTAACGACGGGCTTAGAACACAACCGTTTGGCCATGTTACTTGCTGTTTTACATCGACATGGTGGTATTGTTACGCATGATCAGGATGTCTTTGCCAATGTTGTCGGTGGAGTACGCGTGACTGAAACCGGGGCTGATCTGGCCGTTGTGCTTGCCATTATTTCGAGTTTACGAAACCAGACAATGCCGGATGATTTAATTGTTTTTGGTGAAATTGGTTTAGCCGGTGAAATTCGACCTGTACCCAATGGTCAGGAACGTTTACATGAAGCCGCTAAACATGGTTTTAAACGTGCACTTGTGCCTAAAGGTAATAAACCACAAAAACCAATTAAAGGTATTGATGTTATTGGTGTGACGCGATTAGATAATGCGTTAAATGCAATTGATTAATTTAATTGCAGAATTAACCAGAATTGACGAGCTCAGAAAATTCACGTTCAAGCAGGTTTTCATCGCCTAAATTTAGCTCAACTAAACGCCGTAAGTGAGTCGCGGTATCAATATCCATGTGCTCAGTTTTAAAGCCAATATGATCATTTTCATTACGAACAGCGATAACTGCTAAATTAATTTCAATTTCATTGCCGGCTAATTGTAAATGTATCGTGAAATGCTCACCGTTATTGCCTTCCCAGTCGGACGACGGCTTACTGATTAAAACACCTTTAAAACTGATATCAATGAGTTCAGCCATGGTTTTATGACCAGTACGGGTATTAATCACTACTGCGGAAGCATTGAAAGGAATGCGGGTGAAGTGACGTTGTTCGTTAGTCATGGTCGCTAGCCTCCTGAAAATTAAATTTAGGATTAAAATTTATTCAAGGTAAAATTGCATTCTGATATTACCGATTTGTATCGTATCGCCGTCAGTTAATTGCAGAGTTTTATTACCCAACTCTTTATTCGTTATTAACAGTGGGTGATTACCTTCGAGCTGTGAAATAAAATAGCCATCTTGACGTTTGGTAATAACTGCAGTTGAGATACCGGGTTTTCCAAGATTAGTCATGGCTTTATTCAAACTCATGGTTTTACCCAGACTTGAACCATTCATGATTTGTAACCAGCCCTGCGTTTTTTCCTGAGCTTCAATTTTAATTGGAGGCTCTTTTTCAATAATCTTTTCTGTCACGATATCTGATTCACTGGTGATATCTTCAGAGAAAGAATAAGCAACAGTATGTTTACCTGTGCGGATAACTTCACCATCTTTTAGCAGGTGCATGCCTTCTAGCTTAGTTTGGCCAATATATGTCCCTTCGTCAGTATTGAGATCACGAATAGACGATTCATTATTTACCGTGTTTATTTCTGCATGTTCAGGTTGAAGCGCTAAACTGTCAATATGAATAGTACAGCCAGGATCACTGCCAAGTGTCATTCTTCCCTTTAAAACAGGATAAATTTTTAGCACTTTGCCTTTAAAAGAAAGTGTCAGCTTCGACACATACAACTCCAAAAAATGTAATGATTTCTAGGGATTATAGTCTGTTTTTAATCTGATTGTACAATTGCGCTAGTCTGAAACAATTGTTTTCTCAGTTTCAGTTGAAGAGTGATAATACAAAAAGTAGGTTGTTACTCTTCGTTATTTTGCTGCTGCTTATTGCTCCAGTTCGGATCAATCAAGACGGTTTTGACAGCATTTTTTGTGGTTTGTCGAATTTCAATGGGATAGTTATCCAAAAGCATACTGGTACCGGGTTCAGGAATATGTTCAAGATATTCTATGATGAGCCCGTTCAATGTTTTTGGCCCTTCTGTTGGAAGCTTCCAATTCAGTATTTTATTTAACTCACGTACTGTAATACTGCCATCAATTAAATAGGTTCCATCATCGTTACAATGAAAATCTTTACGGCTGGCAGAGGGATCGGTGGTAAATTCGCCAACAATTTCTTCAAGAATATCTTCTAATGTCACTAAGCCAAGGATGTCGCCATATTCATTTACCACCATGGCATTACGACGACGTTCATGTTGAAAGTTAAGTAGTTGAGTATTTAATGGTGTACCAGAGGGAACAAAATAAGCTTCTTTGATAATTTTTTTAAATTCATCTTTTGTTGAATCCTCGTTATGGAAAAACCGTAAAGCTCTGCGAATGTGGATAATCCCAACCAGATGATCTATATCGCCATTAAAAACAGGCAGGCGGGTGTGCTGGCTTTCAGCCATTTGCTTGATGATGTCGGACCATTCGTCTTCAAGATCAATACCGATAATTTCATTTCTGGGCACCATAATGTCATCAACAGTGACTTTTTCCAGATCGAGAATACTTAAGAGCATTTTCTGATGCCCTTTTGGAATCATGGTGGCGGCTTCATTAACCACAATTCGGAGTTCTTCACTGCTTAGCTTATCGCTGCTGGTGGTCTGGCGAATACCGAGTATTTTAAAAATAATTTTGGATGATAAATTCACAAACCAGACAAAAGGGTAAAGTAGGCGTAATAGTGGCTCGAGAATAAGAGTTGCGGGTAAGGCAAATTTTTCAGGGTGCATGGCTGCGAGTGTTTTTGGCGTTACTTCTGCAAAAACAAGAACAACAACTGTCAGAATAAGAGTTGCAACAAGCACACCGGCTTCGCCAAATAATCGTATACCAATAATGGTCGCAATGGCCGAGGCAAGAATATTAACAAAGTTATTTCCTAATAAAATCAGGCCAATTAACTTATCCGGTTTTTGTAATAAACGAAAAGCCCGTATTGCACCTTTGTTTTTCTTATCCACAAGGTGACGTAAACGGTAACGATTCAGGCTCATTAAGCCTGTTTCAGAACCAGAGAAGAAACCAGAAACAAGGATTAGAAATATGAGTATGCCAAAAAGCATACTAATGGGAATGTCGTCCAAAGAGGGAATAACCTTCTGTAATTACAATATGCTAATTAAATGTATTACGAGCCGAAGAGTCAAGTGATTATGCAAGAATAACTGGCACAGAGCATGCTAGGTCATATTGACTCTAACTAGCGCAATACCAGTTCAATAACAAATTTACTGCCGAAGTAAGCCAGCATCAATAGTATGAAACCACTCATACTCCATCTTATGGCGATTTTTCCACGCCAGCCAAATTTGTAATGCCCCCAAAGTAAGGCGACAAAGACTCCCCATGCGAACAGGGATAAAATTGTTTTGTGTACTAAATGTTGTGCAAACATATCCTCAAGATAAATAAACCCACTTAGTAATGAGATACTTAATGCAAATACACCTAAACCAATCAGGCGGAATAACAGTGTTTCCATGCTTTCAAGCGAGGGTAAACTGTGTAAAAAACCAGAGGGATGCTTATTGTGTAAATATTTATCTTGTATATATAAAAGTATCGCCTGAGCGACCGCAATACTGAGCAGACTATAAGCGAGCAGGGAAAATAAAATATGTGTTTGTAACCCAGCCGCAAGCGAGTCTGTTAGAAGGTGCTGTTGCTCACTTGAAATGCGAAGAATGAGAGTGATTAATGCAAAAGGATAAACCAGCAGACCTAAACAGCTAATTGGCAAAGAAAAACTGGCAATAACGAGCAAGGTGGCCATTAACCAGGCGGTAAAAGTCAGCGCACTAAAGAAGCCGATATCTATGCCTTGTGATGTGAAAATAATACCGTACAGGGCAAAAGCATGAAAAATAGTGGCAACAGCAGCGGCGTATAAAGAGGACTTGTTAATGCCCTTTTTAATGGCGACCCATTGTTTTACTAATAAGCCTATCGCCACAGCATAAAATAAAATGGATAAAGTTAAGTTTATTGTCATCATAATTTTTTCTCTTATTAAGCAATGATCGCATATGGCAGCGCAACTGAGAAGACGTAAGTAAATAATATACGTTTTGTGTAACAACTATTTATTAACTTACAGAACTTCAGTGTATCAAATGGTAATTTCGCGGTAAGATGTTGAATAGGTAGGTAATAATGTCTAAATTGGCTGTAAATGACTTGTGACCCGATTAGCATTTTGTTTTACTTAAGTATGTCAGTATAAGGGTGTGCAAATAAAATATAGGAATATATTGGGCTTATATAATTTTCAATATTAAGTCTTGCCGTAGTATTTTGGAGTAATCAGGGGAAGTATCAAATTAATGGAACTGAAAGTGTTGGGCTGTAGTGGTGGTGTTGGCGGTCAGCTGCGAACAACAACATTACTCTTAAATGATGATGTCTTGATTGATGCAGGAACAGGTCTTGGTGATTTGAACTTGCAGGCAATGTCTTGCATTCGCCATATATTTTTGACCCATTCTCATCTTGATCACATCACCAGTATCCCATTTTTGGTTGATACGATGTTTGATACCATAAAAGAACCTATTATTATCCATGGTTCGGCCGCCACTATTAATGCCTTAAAAAAGCATATTTTTAATAATGTAATCTGGCCAGATTTTTCTCAGTTACCAAATTCTGATAACCCAGTGATGCAATATCAGGTCATGCAACCGGGTGAAGTTGTAGAGCTGGATAAGCGAAAAATTGAAATGATTGAAGTTAACCACATTGTTGCGGGTGTAGGTTATCGGGTTGAGTCAGAAACCGGTTCATTTGCTTTTAGCGGTGATACAACAACCAATGACACCTTCTGGGCGGCATTAAATAAGCATGAAAAACTGGATTTACTGCTCGTTGAGTCAGCGTTTACTAACAAAGATATCAACTTGTGTCATTTGTCGGGTCACTATTGCGCTGAATTATTGGCGCCAGATTTAGCAAAGTTAAATCATAATCCTGCAGTTTATATTAGCCACAATAAGCCCGGAGCAGAACTGCAGATTTTTGATGAGTGTCAACAAGCGATTACCACACACACTATACATCCCATTGCACCGGGACAAACCTTTACCATTTAGTTTTATCCTTTTATTTCATCCATTAATTTACGCTATAATCGCAGAACTCAACTCAGGCTCTGAGAAATCAGCGTGAGTAAATTTTTTTAGCGCAGGAATAATTAATTATGTTTGACGGCTTATCAGAACGTCTTGGCCAAACAGTTCGTAACTTACGTGGTGTTGGTCGCCTTACCGAAGAGAATATTAAAGACACCATGCGTGAAGTACGTATGGCATTGCTTGAAGCAGATGTGGCTTTGCCTGTGGTGCGTGAATTTACGGATCATGTTAAAGAAAAAGCGCTCGGTGACAATGTCT
>DAOVYB010000031.1 GCA_030635835.1 Gammaproteobacteria bacterium | reverse complement strand
TTTACGAAAGCCGCTATTCGCAGTCTTATGTTGAGGCTTTGCCAGATTTTGTAAAACTCGCAGAAGCGTATGGCCATGTTGGCATGCGTATTGAAAAACCAGAAGATGTTGAAGGTGCGTTAAAAGAAGCCTTTGCGATGAAAGATCGTTTAGTCTTTATGGACTTCATTACCGATCAAAAAGAAAACGTTTATCCAATGATTGCCGCTGGTAAAGGTCATCATGAAATGCATGAAAGAGAGTTAGCTTAAGATGCAACATATAATCTCATTGTTAATGGAAAATGAATCAGGTGCATTGTCACGTGTAGCAGGGTTGTTTTCTGCGCGCGGCTATAACATTGAATCACTCACAGTTGCGCCAACAGAAGACGAAACATTATCTCGTATGACAATTGTGACTTCAGGTTCTGATGAAATTATTGAGCAAATTAATAAACAGCTCGATAAACTCATTGATGTAGTTAAGCTGGTGGATATCACCGCTAATGGTGAACATATTGAGCGTGAACTTATGTTGATTAAAGTTCAGGCTGACACAAGTGAAAAACGTGAAGAAGTTAAACGTCAGGCTGATATTTTTCATGGCCAGATACTTGATGTGACTGATACTACTTATGTCATTGAGCTAACAGGTGAAAGTAGTAAGTTAGACGGATTTATTAAAGCAATGAATACAGCAGATATTTTGGAAACAGTACGTTCAGGCGCAACAGGTATTACACGCGGTGAAACGTGCTTACGAGTCTAGCTTTAATACATATATTATATTTAATACATACATTATTTTTTAACACGACCAAATTTAACATTTAAGACAGGAAATACATTATGAATATTTTTTATGACAAAGATTGTGACCTTTCTATCATCAAAGGCATGAATGTGACTATCGTAGGTTATGGTTCTCAAGGTCACGCACATGCAAACAACTTAAAAGATTCAGGTGTGAATGTAACAGTTGCTTTACGTGAAGGCTCTGCTTCTGCAACAAAAGCATCAAACGCCGGCTTAACGGTTAAGAACACAGCTGATGCAGTTAAAGGTGCTGACTTGGTTATGATTCTGACTCCTGATGAATTTCAATCAGTATTATATAAAGAAGAGATTGAACCAAACATCAAAAAAGGTGCAACTTTAGCATTTGCTCATGGTTTTGCTATTCATTATAACCAGGTTGTGCCACGTGCAGACTTAGACGTAATCATGATTGCTCCTAAAGCTCCTGGCCATACTGTACGTAGTGAATTTGTTAAAGGTGGTGGTATTCCTGATTTAATCGCTATTTATCAAGATGCTTCAGGTAAAGCTAGAGATGTTGCTCTTTCTTATGCATCAGGTGTTGGTGGTGGTCGTACTGGTATCATCGAAACAACATTTAAAGATGAAACTGAAACTGATTTATTTGGTGAGCAAGCTGTTTTATGTGGTGGCGCGGTTGAATTGGTTAAAGCCGGTTTCGAAACATTAACTGAAGCAGGTTATGCTCCGGAAATGGCTTACTTCGAATGTTTGCATGAATTAAAACTGATTGTAGATTTAATGTATGAAGGCGGTATCGCTAACATGAATTACTCAATCTCTAATAATGCAGAATACGGTGAGTACGTAACAGGTAATAAAGTTATCAACGAAGAAAGTCGTTGGGCAATGCGTGAAGCCTTAGAAAATATTCAAAATGGTGAATATGCTAAGAAATTCATTTTAGAAGGTATGAGTAACTACCCTGAAATGACCGCTCGCCGTCGTAATAATGCAGAGCATCCTATTGAGCAGACTGGTGCGAAACTACGTAGCATGATGCCATGGATCACAGCAAACGCTCTCGTGGATAAGGATAAGAATTAATTTCGAACACGGAGAAGCATGATGGCGGCGTTAAATACTTACTCAAAATACTCATGCACTACGTGTGCATTCCGTTTTTTCGTAAGTATTTGCCTTGCCCTCAAACTTCTCAGTGTCCGAGGCGGTAGCTGATAATAAAGAAGCCGAGCATTTGCTCGGCTTTTTTTATTTTAAAATAATGGAACGATTATTTTATAAACTCTGTGTGAGGATATGGAACAGGGGGAGTCAAATTAAGGCCGTCTGCTTCAAGGATGAAGCAGTCGAGCGGCCAAGGACGGCGAATAGCGCGCCTTCATTTGACTCCCCCTGTTCTGTATCCAGATTTAAAGCACTTATTTTTATACATAACCTTTAACCCGAAAAATAAAAACGATAAATTAGAGTTAGTATGGCAGTTTCAAGACATCCGATTATTGCAAAAGAAGGCTGGAGATTAATTTTCATTCTTAGTCTGATTATTGCTGCATTACAGCATTATGTCAGTCACTATGCTGTGGTATTGTGGTTATTGCCTTTGGTTTTGTTATGGCTTTACCGTGATCCTCATTTAGCCTTACCTTCTGATCCTTTGGGTTTAGTGAGCCCGGTTAATGGCACTGTGATTTTGGCTGAAGCACATCCCGATCCATTTCTAGGCCGTGATGCTTTTTTATTTCGTATTTCGATGTCACTGACAGATATTTTTTCAATTCGAAGTGTGACTGAAGGCAAGATTATTCAGCAGTGGTTAGATCCGGAAGATGATGATGATGAGCGCTCGTTAGCTCATGCAATTCAGATTAAAACGGATGAAAATGACGATATTATGATTGTTTTGCGACCCGGGCGATTTTTTAAGAAGCTGAGTTGTGATGCAGTGATTGGGCAACGCATTGGGCAGGGGCACCGTTGTGGAATTATTCCATTTGGTGCTTGTGTGGATATTTATGTGCCCACAGAGAGTATAATAAAAGCAAATGTGGGTGATAGCGTTGAGGCTGGAACATCACTTTTAGCCTCTTTAAAGCATCATTCCTAATGCTTAAATGATGATGGTGAAAACAATTTTCTTAAAGTATTGATATTGTTGTATCCTATGTTTTAGGATTCTAACTTCATAACGAGATAATAAAGATCACATGACAACTAAAAAACCTCGTCGCGGTATTTATTTATTACCCAATCTTTTCACTACCTCAGCTTTGTTCTGTGGTTTTTACGCCATTGTTTCATCGATTAATAATCAGTTTGAAACAGCTGCAATTGCGATATTTGTTGCCATGGTGCTTGATGGTGTCGATGGACGAGTTGCACGTTTAACCAATACTGAAACTGATTTTGGTGCAGAATTTGATAGTTTGGCTGATATGGTGTCATTCGGCCTGGCTCCTGCATTGGTCATGTATTTATGGACATTATCGAGTCTGGGTAAAATTGGCTGGTTAGTGTCATTTGTTTATGTCGTTTGTGCGGCTTTACGCCTGGCAAGGTTTAATACACAAGCCACTCATAGTGATAAGAATTATTTTCAGGGCTTAGCTAGTCCCGCAGCAGCAGCGATTGTGGCTGGACTGATCTGGAATGGTGCATTAATACAGCAATACCTGTCTATGCCGACTTTGCAAAAAGTGGCGCTTGTTACAACACTTTTTGCCGGCTTATTGATGGTCAGTAATGTTCGCTATCATAGTTTCAAAGGCATTAACTGGCGTAGCAAAGTGCCTTTTGCCACTATTTTGATGATTGTTTTAGCGCTGGTTTTTGTTTCGGCTGCACCTGAGCAACTATTATTTGTGATCTTTTTCGTTTATGCCTTATCCGGGCCTGTATATACGTTGATTTTATTACGTCGTCGTCGTGCTGAGCGTGCTTCACTTAAACAACAGGGTAAGACAGATTAAGTTCTGAGTGTGGCATCACAAATCAGGGACTTGGCAAAATCAGAAACACAGGCTATTATATTAGGCATATGAACACTCCAAGTAACACAAAAGCCATTAACAGCAGCTATGTTCAGCATAGTGAAGGCTTATCTGTGTCTGAAAGTTTTAATTTAAGTCTCTTCCTGCTACGTCTACTGCCTTAGGGCATATATTACAGAGCGCGTCTGGCTAGGGCGCCTACTTCATCACTAGCTGAATAATTTGAATGAAAACCCTGTTAGATTTATCTGCAGTCCATGGCATAATTGGGCTCAGAATGGAGAGATTTAGATGTCCAATAGTAAACAAGACAAATTAATTATTTTTGATACAACTTTACGCGATGGCGAACAAAGCCCAGGCGCTTCGATGACCAAAGAAGAAAAAGTGCGTATCGCGAAAATGCTGGAAAAAATGCATGTCGATGTGATTGAGGCTGGATTTCCAATTGCCAGCCAGGGTGATTTCGAGGGTGTGCAAGCAGTTGCTCAAACTATTAAAGATAGTACCATTTGTGGCTTGGCTCGTGCTTTAGATAAGGATATTGATCGAGCTGGTGAAGCATTAAAAGATGCAAACAGTGGTCGGATTCATACTTTTATCGCAACATCACCTATCCATATGCAAATGAAATTACGTATGGAACCTGAACAAGTGATTGAGCAGGCAGTCCGCGCGGTAAAACGTGCACGTCAGTATACTGATAATGTTGAATTTTCCCCCGAAGATGCGGGTCGTTCAGAACCTGAATTTTTATGTCGCATATTAGAAGCTGTGATCGACGCCGGTGCGACCACATTAAATATTCCCGACACTGTGGGTTATAACGTGCCGGAGCAATTTGGTGGCTTAATTAAAATTTTAAGAGAAGGTATTCCAAATGCAGATAAAGCCATTTTCTCTGTGCATTGTCATAATGATTTAGGTTTAGCAGTTGCCAACTCCTTGTCTGCTGTAATGAATGGCGCACGACAAGTTGAATGTACCATTAATGGTTTGGGTGAACGTGCGGGTAATGCTTCATTAGAAGAAATAGTCATGGCGGTTAAAACACGCAAAGATATTTTCCCATGTTCAATAGAGCATATTGATACTACACAGATAGTACCCGCTTCGCGTTTAGTTTCAGGTATTACCGGTTTTGCGGTACAGCCGAATAAGGCGATAGTCGGAGTAAATGCTTTTGCTCATGAGTCGGGCATTCATCAGGATGGTGTATTAAAGAACCGTGAAACATATGAAATCATGCTTGCTGAAGATGTTGGCTGGTCAGCAAACAGAATGGTTTTAGGAAAACACTCCGGACGTAATGCTTTTCGAACGCGTTTGCAGGAGTTAGGTGTTGAATTTAAATCAGAAGATGAGTTGAATGATGCTTTTTCCCGCTTTAAAGATTTAGCGGATAAAAAACATGAAATATTTGATGAAGACTTACAAGCATTAGTGACGGAAACAAGTACTGCCGCTGAAAATGAATATTATCGTTTAGTCTCATTAAAAGTTTGTACTGAAACGGGTGAAACACCGGACGCAAATATTACTTTAAATGTTGGTGGTGAAGAAAAAATTGCCGAAGCAGAAGGCGGTGGGCCGGTTGATGCAACCTTTAAGGCAATTGAAAAAATTGTAAATTCCGGAACAGAGTTACAACTTTATTCAGTAAATAATATTACCAGCGGTACCGATTCCCAGGGAGAGGTAACTGTACGTCTTGAAAAAGGCGGGCGTATTGTAAATGGTCAGGGAGCAGATACCGATATTGTTATTGCATCCGCTAAATCATATATCAATGCCCTGAATAAAATTCTTGATCCGGCAGAACGTGAACATCCACAAGCAGGTGATGTTTAATTTTCTGCAACTAAATCTAAAGCGTAATCTGCTGTTAGTTAAGCTAACAGCAGGTTGGGCTTTGCTCTTTGGTAATTATTATGTCGAATAATAATGCTTACCTTAAGGCCATGGGGATTGATGTTTGGGTTGAAAGAGAAGCATCTCTTTCGAATGCCAGTAATATTGAAACTGAAACTATCTCCACAAAAGTTCAAAATGTAACAACGCCAGTTGAATTACCTATTGTTGAAACTGAAACAAAAGAAACTCAGGTTACTGAAACAAAAAAACAAATAAACATTGAAACACTTAATTGGCAGGAGCTGCGAACGACTGTTGCTGAGTGTCAATGTTGTGAATTATCAAAAACGCGAAACAAAAGTATATTTTCTTCGGGTAAACAAACCGCATCATTAATGATTATTGGTGATGCACCTAGTGAAGAAGATGAGAAACAGGGTGAACCTTTTGCAGGTAATGCTGGTAAGTTATTAACCGCAATGCTAAAAGCGATGGGCTACCAGCGAAATGATGTTTATATTTCAAATTTAGTTAAATGTCGCGTTTGTGATAATCAACATCCCTCTGTTGAAGAGGTAGCCGCATGTGAGCCATATTTACTAAGACAAATAAACCTTGTGCAGCCCGATTTAATTTTAGTATTGGGCAGTGTTACAGCGCAACGATTCTTAAAAAGTAAAGCTACGATGGGACGTTTACGTGGCCAGTTACATTATATAGATGGTATAAATATACCCGTTGTCGTTTCATTTGAACCGGATTATCTTTTATGCTCACCAAATGAAAAACGTAAAGCATGGGAAGATTTACAATTAGCGATGAAAGAACTCAAATCTATCGAATCGTTGAAGGGAACATCGACTTAGCTCGGGTATCAGAAATAAATGAGCGCAATACTTCAGGCATCAAACTCAGAAAAGGTTTTTCGTCCAATGATTGAAAATGATTTGGATGATGTCATTGCAATTGAAGAATCAGTTTATCCTTATCCCTGGACGCGGGGAATCTTCCATGATTGCATCAATGTTGGATATTTATGCAGAATACTTCAGGATAAAGGTAAAATTGTTGCATATAGTATTATGTCTGTTGCTGTTGAAGAAGCACATCTTTTAACTATTGTTGTTCCCAAAAATAAACAGGGTAAAGGCTATGGTAAAAGAATGTTGAATGAGATGATTCGACTGGCAAAAGAAGATGCAGCTAATACGATGTATCTTGAAGTTAGAACTTCCAATGAATCAGCAATACAACTTTATCACCAGCGTGGTTTTAATGAATTAGGTATCAGGAATAACTACTATCCAGCGGAGCAGGGTCGTGAAGATGCTTTGATTTTTGCCCTGGATTTGAGTTTTGAATCTTAATACATTAAAACTTGCATTTTTGTTTGGTAAAAATGCCTGGTTAAGCTGAAATGATATCAGGGTGTAAACCTTTGTGATGCAGTTTGTCCATTACTAACATTGGAATATTATAGTGTTCTTCATATTCGACAAGCATGTCATGTGGCCGGGCGATATTTATTTCAACATTGGTGACATGTGGCAGACCCTGCATGAGTAATTTTAATTCACCGAGTGATTTTGAATCGAGTTTTTCGTCAATATAAACTTGTATAGAGTGCATAGTATTACCTTTACTGTCTAAATGAGCATAATTTATGCTGTATTAACTATTGGTATAGGTAATAAAGTAATCAACGTCAAGAAAAGAGAATGGTTAGACATACTTTTTAACCTTTAAGCAAAAGATAGTGCTTTCTACACGGCCTTTTCATGTAAAATATTGCGTTTTAGCAATTTTAGTTATTTTTTTACAGAGCTGATAATCACATGCCGTCATTTTTAGAAGAGTCCAATCGCCGTCGTACTTTTGCGATTATTTCGCATCCCGATGCGGGTAAAACCACGTTGACTGAAAAACTGTTGTTATACGGGCGCGCAATTCAGTCTGCAGGCACTGTTAAAGGTAAAAAAGCCGATCGTCATGCCACATCTGACTGGATGGAGCTGGAAAAACAGCGGGGCATATCTGTGACCTCAGCGGTAATGCAGTTTCCCTATAAAGAATGTATCGTTAACTTATTGGATACCCCCGGACATGAAGATTTTTCGGAAGATACCTATCGCACATTAACCGCGGTTAATTCCGCTTTAATGGTAATTGACTGTGCTAAAGGTGTAGAAGACCGTACCATAAAACTTATGGATGTTTGCCGTTTGCGTGATACACCCATTCTTACATTCATTAATAAACTTGACCGTGAAGGTCGTGATCCGATTGAGTTGCTTGATGAAGTTGAAGATATTTTAAAAATTCAATGTGCACCGATTACCTGGCCGATTGGAATGGGCAAAGGTCTTAAAGGCGTTTTCCATTTATATAATGATTCTGTACACCTGTTTAGTGCAACCCATGGCGGTAAAATTCAGGAAGGTGAAGTAATTCAGGGGCTGAATAACCCTCAATTGGATGAAGTATTAGGTAAAACTATAGCAGAAGAACTCCGTGATGAAATTGAACTTGTTAAAGGTGCAAGCTATGAGTTTGATCAGCAAGCTTTTTTAGAAGGAAAACTGACACCGGTATTTTTTGGTTCTGCTATTAATAATTTTGGTATCGAAGAATTACTGGATTATTTTGTTTCTGCTGCACCCGGGCCCCAGGCTCGTTTAACGCATGAACGTGAAGTTAAACCGGAAGAAGAAAAATTTAGCGGTTTTATTTTTAAGATTCAGGCAAATATGGATCCATCCCATCGTGATCGTATTGCGTTCATGCGAGTCTGTTCAGGGACTTATGAGCAAGGTATGAAAATGAAGCATGTTCGTATTAATAAGGATGTGAAAGTCGCCAATGCGATTACCTTTATGGCAAGTGATCGAGAGCATGTTGAAAAAGCTTATCCAGGGGATATCATCGGTTTACATAATCACGGTACCATTCAAATTGGTGATACCTTTACTCAGGGTGAGTCACTAAAGTTCAGTGGTATACCTAATTTTGCACCGGAATTATTTCGTCGAGTACGCCTGAAGGATCCATTGAAAATGAAAGCCTTGCAAAAAGGTTTAGATCAATTGAGTGAGGAAGGTGCAACCCAGGTCTTTCGTCCATTAAACCGTAATGATGTGATTGTCGGTGCAGTCGGTGTCTTACAGTTTGATGTGGTCGCATTTCGCTTAAAGGAAGAATACAGTGTTGAATGTGGTTTTGAGGCAGTTAATGTCAATACCGCGCGCTGGGTCGAATGTAGCGATGAAAAGATGTTAAGTGATTTTAATAAAAAGGCGGCTGATAATCTGGCATTAGATGCAGGGGGGAGTTTGACTTATCTTGCGCCCACCCGGGTTAACCTGGATTTGACCATTGAACGTTGGCCAGATGTGGAATTTAGGGCAACCAGAGAACATTAAACTATTGTTATATTTGTGTTTATTTGAAAAAAGGGGCGTTTAGCCCCTTTTTTTATTATTTGTGTCAACCGATCCTGTTTTTGTGCGTTGTTATTAATAACGACACAAATAAAACACAAAACAGGAGCTATCCCCATGAAACATCCAGTTATTAAAATAACCGCATTAAATTTATTACTTGCTGCCAGTATGTCCGTAATGGCTGATGAAGTGAGTGAATCACCCGTGTATTCAAATGTTGGTGAAGGTATTAATGCACGTCTTGATCAGCGTGGAGAGAATATTAATCAACGTTTAGATCAAAGGGGTGAAAATGTTAACGATCGTTTGGATCAACGGGGTGCTAATATTAATGATCGTCTGGATCAAGGTGCAGCAAGAGCAGCCGAAAATGGCAATGAACGTTTAGCTAATCGTCTGGATAAAAAGGGCAATCGAATTGAACAACGTTTGGACAATAAAGGTAACCGTATTGAGCATCGCTTAGACAGAAAAGGTAACAGGATAGAACACCGTTTAGATAAAAAAGGTGATCGTATTCAACATCGTTTTGAACGACGTAATCAAGTTGCTCTTACCGAGAAGCAACGTGAACGCTTAGGCAAACGGGCAAATCATCGATTAGATCGTTATGGAAAAAATGTTAATGACAGAATGGATCGACGTGGACAACATATCAATGACCGTATGGATCGTCGTGGTCAAAATATTAACAACCGAATGGAGCGCCGTGCACAACGTGCATCTGATAATGGACGTCATAAATTAGCTGCTCGTTTAGATCGTAAAGGTAATCGTGTTGAACGCCGCATGGACAGAAAAGGTGAGCGCATTGAACGCCGCATGGATCGTCGTGGAGATCGTGTTGAACGTCACATGGATCGCCGTGGTGACCGTTTGCAACGTCGAGTTCAACGCTAAGAGTGTGACGATTACATTATGTCATTCTATGAACTATGTTATTGTGTAATATCGGCTGAAAATTCGTTTTCAGCTGAAGTTATACATAAAACGATTAACTCGACTGAATCTATAAAGGTACAACAAGCACGAATGAGTCTTGATACCTACAACCGGGATATACTCAGCCTAGAAAAATTTCTAAAGCAGGTTGAAAAACGAGCATATCGTATGGCACATATAGCAACATCAAATGTCGATGATGCGTTAGATATTGTTCAGGATGCGATGTTAGTTCTAGCAACTAAGTACCCAAATCGTAGTCAGGAAGAGTGGCCACCGTTATTTCATCGTATATTGCAAAATAAAATTCGTGATTGGTACCGCCGTCAAAAAGTCCGTAATATTTTTCATAACTGGTTTAGTACGGATGATGAGGGTATCGAGGAAGATCCAATTCAGGCAATTGCTGATGAAAAGATTCATGATCCAGTGCGTAAGATTAGTGGTGAAAAAGCCATTACTGAATTAGAGGATGCATTAAAAACATTACCGGTACGTCAGCAACAAACATTTTTATTACGTGCATGGGAAGGTCTGGATGTAAAACAAACTGCTGAAGCGATGGGAATTACCACCGGTAGTGTTAAAACACATTATTCAAGAGCATTGCAGGCATTAAGAAAACAGATAGGCGAAGCTGAAAATGAATAAACCAGATAAATTTGAGAAAAATATTAAATCTATGCTTGATGAAAGTACTGACGATTTAAGTCCTGAAATTTCTCGTCGCTTACAACAGGCACGATATGCGGCATTGGAGAAAGCAAAGCCCCGTTCAATCTGGATATTTTATCCTCAGGCAATGACGGCTATGTTTGCTATCGCTGTTATTTCTTTAAGTCTGTTGTTTAATTTTAATGATAGTGAATTAAGTAATACTGAACTTGCTATGGAATCAGATATTGAAATGTTAACAGCAAATGAGAGTCTGGATTTAATGGAAGATCTCGAATTTATACAATGGCTGGTGGAGTCTGAAGAATATGCCAGTTAAATGGTTGATTATTTTATTATGTATAACGCCTGTTGCATTATTTGCAAATCAGGAAAATGATATGGAACTATTTGAGTTTCTTGCCCTGTATGAAGAAAATGACAATGTATTCATCGATTCTGAAATGGATGATAAAAATGAGGATGTTGTCATTAATGAAAAAGAGAATTTAACAAGTCAAAAAGTGACAAAGAGTGAATCTGATGAGTAATAACAGGATAGTAAAATTTATATTGCTGAGTTTAATGCTGAGCTTGTCCTTTTATGCAAAGGCTCAGGATGAATATGCGCTTAACTGGAATAACTTAAATGCAAATGAACAGCAACTATTAAAGCGTTTTAAAGACCGCTGGAGTGAAATACCTGCGCAGCGTAAACAACGTATACTTAAAGGTGCAAAACGCTGGAAAAACATGACACCCACTCAAAAGGAACAAGCTAAAAACAGATTACAACGCTGGAGAAAAATGACGCCAGAGCAACGTCAGAAAATACAAACACGTTACGAACATTTTCGTACTTTACCTGATGATGAAAAACAAAGAATTCGTCAGCAACGTCAATGGTTTAAAAATTTACCACCAGAGAGACGGCAAAAATTACGGCAACGCTGGAAAAATATGTCAGCAGAGCAAAGGGAATCTTTTCGTCAGCGTATGAAAGACAGACGTGAACAATGGAAAAACATGCCAGCTCATGAACGTGAACAGTTCAAGCAGCAACGACAGGAACTAAGACAAAAATTGCGTTCAATGTCTCCAGCTGAACGTCGTTCTGCACGCGAGAAATTCAGACAGCGCAGGAATAAACGTTTTCAACGCCGATAATTTAGATATGCTTTTTTGTAGGTCGGCTTTCAAACCGACGCAGTGGTAGAATAAAACTACAAATGTCATTATTAACAATCAATTTTAACGATAAGGATGGTTGGTGATTTAATATATTCGTCGGGCTAATGCTCGACCTACGAAGATCAAGTTTAAAAGTTGTTATGTAGGTCGGCTTTCAAGCCGACGCAGA